>JAWOCQ010000029.1:0-13270 GCA_046483725.1 Candidatus Bipolaricaulota bacterium | reverse complement strand
GGGAAGCGGGGGCGCTGGACGGGCCAGCGATCATGCCCGGGGGGCACCGGGATGCCTACGAGGCTGTGGAGGAGATCCTCCTGCGCACGGCTGCTCAAGGCCCCGAAGGTCCCTGCTGCGCTTACCTGGGTCCGGGCTCGGCAGGGCACTACGTGAAGATGGTGCACAACGGGATAGAGTACGCCATCATGCAGGCCCTTGCCGAAAGCTACGACCTGATGAAGCGGGGGCTGTCCATGTCGGCGGCGGAGATGGCCGAGGTCTTCGGGGAGTGGAACCGAGGGGAGCTATCCGGTTATTTGGTGGAGATAACTGAGAAGATCCTGCGTCGGGTGGATCCGGAGAGCGGGGAACCGCTGGTGGAGATGATCCTGGACACCGCAGAACAGAAGGGGACAGGAAAATGGTCTACGCAGGCGGCGTTGGACGAAGGGACGGGTGCCCCCACCATTGGGGCGGCGGTGTTTGCCAGGATTCTCTCCGCCCTGAAAGAGGAGCGCGAGGCAGCCGTAGACCTTCTGCCCGGCCCGGCGCCGGAGCTGGGGAAGGACAGGGACGCGTTCTTGGAGGCGCTGTACGGCGCCCTGTATCTGACCATACTGGTCGCCTATGCCCAGGGGCTCCGGCAACTCCGGGATGCCTCGGCCGTGCGGGGATACGACCTCTCCCTCCCGGAGGTGGCGCGGGTGTGGATGGACGGGTGCATCATCCGGTCGCGCCTTTTGTTTCCCATCCGCGAGGTGCTGAGTCGGCACCCCGCTATTCCCCTTCTACTTGTGGCAGAGCCTTTTGCCTCCCGGTGGCGGGAGCACCATAGGCTACTGCGAGAGGTGGTTGCGCGAGCGCATGGGGCGGGAATTTCCGTCCCGGCGATGAGCTCGGCCCTCGACTTTCTGGACGCCTATCGCACCGCGCGCCTCCCGGCGAACTTGATCCAGGCGCAGCGGGACTACTTCGGTGCGCACACTTACCAGCGGGTGGACCGGGAGGGCAGGTTCCACACCGGGTGGGAGGGAGCCTGATCGAGCGCTACGTTCCGGATGTGGTCCTGCTGTAAGAGCGGGGTCAGTCTTCGTCCAGCCCCTGGCGGAGGAGCTCGAGGGCTGCGTCCAAGTCCACTTCTGTATCCACACAGCCGTCCTCGCGCAGGGGGAGGGTGGCCACCTGGGGGGTGGGGCCGTCCAGCTCGCTCACTGCCTCCGCTCCTTCCGCGAGCTCCTTGTGGCAGGCTATGGCCACCACCGCCTGGGGCGCGTGCTTCCGGACGAGCTTCAGCGCCAGTGCCCCACCCGGGGCGATGCACACGGCCTTGTACCCCAGCTTGTGGGCCTCCTCCTTCAAGCGCCTGATCGCACAGTCTTCCTGGCAGTCCTCCGGGCACTGGAAGCCTTCTTTGCTCGGGCGCCCCGGGCAAGAGTGGCTGGGCCGCAGGCAATGAGGTAGAAGGAGCACGCGCTTGCCCGGAGGAACGTTCTGCAGCGTCCCATCCTGCGACATCATGCGCCTCCGAACACCTGGACCAGCACCTCCCGCTCCCGCGGGCGGTCCAGCTCTACCAAGAACACACGCTGCCAGCGCCCGAGAGCCAGCTTCCCTTCGTGGAGGGGAACGACCTCCGAGGCGCCCATGAGCAGGTGCTGGCAGTGGGCATGTCCGTTGGGACACTCGTCGTCGGTCATGTTGTGCGTGCGGATGGAGAAATCGTTGTGCTTGTAGTAGCAGTCGCGAGAGGCGACCCTCTCTAGGAACTCCTCCATGTCCGAGAGCAGAAGCGGCTCGTTTTCGTTGATGCGGACTGCCGCCGTAGTGTGGCGGCAGAATACCACCACGAACCCCCACGTAACGCCGGCCTTCTCCACTAGATGCTCCACCTCGTCGGTGATGTCAATCAGCTGTGGTGCCCGCTCAGGGAGCACCTTCAGTGATAGGGTCTGCACCTGTGGGCCAGCCATGCTGCTTGTCTTCATATCAAACACCTCCCTCCAGTGCCTGTAAGCGGCGGATCACCTGGTCTATGGCCTCGTCCGGGGTGGACGCGCCGGCGGTGACCCCCACTCTGCTTACGCCGTTGAACCACGTGCCTTGTATCTCTTCGGCGGACTCGATGAAGTACGTTCGTACCCCTGTCTCCTCGCATGTTTCGGCTAGCTTGCGCGTGTTGGCGGAGTTGCGAGAGCCCACCACCAGGATGGCGTCCACGCGTTGGGCGAGCTCCCGGGCGCTGTCGTAGCGCCGACCGGTTTCCGGACAGGTGGTGTCCACCACGTGCATTTCCTGTACCTGGGGGCCCAGGCGCTCCACCATCCGCTCCACGAAGCGCCAGAATGCTTCCTGCCCCTTGGTGGTCTGGGAAATGAGGGCCAGCTTCCCCTCCTTGATCGCCCGGAGCGAGTCCGGATCCAACGTGGCATGCCCTCGACCTTCGGTCCAGCTGAGGAGGCCCTTCACCTCCGGGTGCGCCGCTTCTCCATAGATGAGGACGGCGTATCCATCCTCCGCCAGGTGCTTGGCCGCTTCTTGAGCGCGCTTTACGATGGGACAGGTGGTGTCCACGAGCTCGAGGTCCCGCCTGCCGATCTCCTGGTACAGTGCCTTCCCCGCGCCGTGCGCGGTGATGGCCACGGCCGGTTCGCGCACGGACTCTAGATTCTCCGCCACTCGGGCGCCGCGGTCGGCCAGAGCGTCCACCACTTGGGCGTTGTGCACGATGGCTCCCAGCGTAGACAGCGGGCCCTCTGTGTGAAGGTGCCGGTTCACCATCTCCACCGCCCGGCGCACCCCGGGGCAGAAGCCGTACACCTGCGCCAGCTCGATATTCATCCCCAGACCTTCCTTGCCCGGCCGAGGGCCATCAGGGGAAAGTAGTGCCTGTACAGGTGATACCGGATCATGAAGTCGGTGGGGAAGCCTGTTCCGGTGAATGCTTCCTCTTCCCATGTTCCCGCGTCGGTTTGGGTGCGGATCAAGTACTCGACGCCGCGCTGCACCGGCGCGCCCTTCTCCCCGGCGGCGAGCAAGGCCAGCAGGGCCCAGGCTGTCTGCGAGGCCGTGGACGGGCCCCGCCCCCGGAGCGACCGTTTGTGGTAGGACATCACATCCTCCCCCCAGCCGCCGTCCTCGTTCTGTCGGGCACGTAGCCACTCCGCGGCCCGCTTGACCGCGCGAGAGTCGCCGGGAACGCCGCAGGCGATGAGGGCGGGCACGGCCGCACCGGTACCATAGATGTGATTCACCCCCCAGCGGCCGTACCACGAGCCGTCCTCCTCCTGCTCCCGGAGGAGGTAGCCAAGCCCATGGTCCAGGGGCCCGAAGCCCGGGCTATCTCCCAGCTGAGCCAGACACTCCACTACGTGGGCGCTCACATCGGCCGAGGGTGGGTCCAGGAGCTCCCCGAAGTCGGCGAATGGGATCTCCCACAGCACTGTGCGTGTGTTGTTGCGGTCGAACGCTCCCCAGCCGCCTCCACGGGACTGCATGCCCAAAAGCCATTCTCTCCCCCGACGCACGGCAAACTCCTTCGCCTTGGGCGGAAGCCCTAGCCGATCGAGGACCATGAGTACCACTGCGCTGTCGTCTGTATCCGGGTAGACGTCGTTATCTAGCTCGAAAGCCCACCCGCCGGGCGGGGCTGAGCAGCGCACCTGCCAGTCTCCCCCGGTGAAGACCTGCTCGCCCAGGAGCCAGTCCCCGGCATTGCGCAGGGCTGGATGGTCGGGTGGCACTCCTGCATCCAGGAGCCCCAGGAGCGCCAGCCCCGTGTCCCACACCGGGGAGATGCACGATTGCAGGCGGAAGGTGCCCTCCTCGCGGATGGCATAGCGCTCGAAACCAGCGATGCCCTTGCGCAAAACTGGGTTCGAAACGTCATGCCCGAGCGTCGCCAGGGCGATCAGGGAGTACACCCATGGTGGCTGGATCCCACCCCAACAGCCGTCCTCCTCCTGTCGGGCGATGATCCACTCCTCACTCGCCCGAAGAGCCCGCTTGCGCAAGGGCTTCCACGGGGAGCGCTCCCACAGCCTGAGTATCCTGTCGGCGATCCGGAACGCTGCGGCCCACGCCCCGCGCTTTTGCGGAAGGGAAAGATCGGCCTCCTCTTTGCCTCCCGGGAACAGTTCGTCAACTTGGGACTCGGGCGGAAGGGGGAACACCGGTCTTTTCACCCGTACGATCGCTAGAGGAAGGATCGTCCCCCGAGCCCAGGAGGCGAATGAGTACAGGTTAACCGGGAACCAGCGTGGCAGGAGGATGAGCTCTGGCGGGAGCATGGGGGTCGCCTCCCACGGCCACTCCCCGAGCAGGGCGAGCCATATCTTGGTGAAAACGCGGGCCTTGGAGACCCCTCCGCGCTCCAGTATGTAGCCCCTGGCCCGGGCCATCTCCTCGGAGGCCTGGTCTACGCCGGCCATTTTCAGGGCAACGTAGGCCTCCACCGTGGTAGACAGATCCCCCGGACCTCCCTTCCAGTTAGCCCATGTGCCGTCGGGCCTTTGCTCCTGCAGGAGGTACTTGGCGATTGCCCCCCACAGCTCACGGTCTCCTACGCTCAGGATGTGGGTGAGCATTAAGTGTTCGGCTGTGATGGATACGTTGCTTTCCAGCTCTCCCCACCAGTAGCCATCGGGATATTGCTGCTCCAGCAGCCAGTCCACCGCGCGGCGCAACGCCTGGTCGAGGCCAGTTGGGCGTGAGGAGTGAGGAGTGAGGTGTGAGGAGTCGGTCGACCCATTGGCTGGGTGCTGTTTGTTGTTTAAGGCTTGCTCTTGCTCAAGCATGGGCACCTCCTCGCTCTGTCGAGCGCAGGTGGCCTCGAGCCTCCACGCGCTTCTCTTGGTGGCCATTGTCTAGACCTTGCGCAAAGTGACTGCGCACCGCTTCTACTAGAGACTCGGCCAGTTGGCTCTCGGGGACTTGGGGGTGGACCACAGTTCCGTGTGCGTAGACGGTGCCTTGGCCGCGGCCGCCGAGGATGGCGAAATCAGCCCTCGTGGACTCCCCTAGGCCGTTCACCGGGCAGCCCATGATGGCTATCCGCAAGGGGTCGGCGATGTCAGTGAGCTCCCGGCGTACTCGTTCGGCGATACCCGCTATGTCCACCCCGGTGCGCCCGCAGGTCGGGCAGACGACGTAGCTAACTCCCCGCTCCCTGAGCTCCAAGCTGCGGAGGATCTCCCAGGCGGCTTCCACCTCCGACACCGGGTCGCCGGGGAGAGAGACACGGATCGTGTCGCCTATCCGTTCGGAAAGAAGCACTCCCAGGCCCGCGGCCGAGCGGACGATGCCGCTGAGCTCGGGCCCGGACTCGGTGATCCCCAGATGTAGCGGGTAGTCTACCTGACCGGCGAGCAGACGGTTGGCCTCCACGGTTAGAGGTACCTCGTGTGCCTTGATGGAAACCACGATGTCGTGGAACTTTGCTTCCTCCAGGATTTTCACCTGGCACAGGGCCGCGTCCACCAAGCCCGAGGCGGTGATCTTCCCCCTTGAGGTGAAGCGGGGGTCGACCGATCCGGCGTTTACCCCTACGCGGATGGGCACGCCACGCTCCCGGGCAGCGGTGGCCACCTGCCGGATCTTGTCGGGGTCGTTGATGTTCCCTGGGTTGAGCCGGAGCTTGTCGGCGCCTGCCTCCAAAGCGGAGAGCGCCAGCCGGTGGTCGTAGTGGATATCCGCCACCAGGGGCACGGTCACCTCGGCCTTCACCGCGGCGATGGCCGCAGCCGCTTCGGGTGTGGGGACGGCCAGGCGAACAAGCTCGCAACCGGCGGCCTGAAGCCGGCGTATTTGCTCCACGGTCGCCGCGACGTCGGTTGGGTCCAGGTTGGTCATGGACTGGACGACAACGGGAGCCCCGCCGCCTATGGTAACGCTGCCCACGCGCACCCTCCGTCTCATGCAGCCGCCTCCACCACCTGCGGAGCCAGTCGGCGGGAAGCCCCCCCCAGGCGTCGAGCACAGTAGAGCGCCCTGGCAGCCCATCGCACCCGTGAACCCCACTCCGGGACGTTTTCCCACAGCGCGTCCAGGATCACGCGGACCACCAGCCACGGTATTCTCATTTCCTCGAGTGCCTCGGCCAGGCGGGCCGACTCCATGTCCACCGCCAAGGAGTCCAGTCCCAGGCGGGCCTTTTGCTGCGGGGCGGCAGGGCGGGTTGCTGTGTGAATGTGGCCTACACGCGCCTCGGGAAGCGCACCCTGCGCCAGCTCCACCATCGTCGGGGAGGGGCGAAGCTCTCCCTCGCCGTGCAGACCCGACGCCACCACCAACGTCCCCGGGAGGAGCTCGCCCCGCAGTCCCCCGGAGAACCCCAGTACGACCGCGGCCCTGGGCGGGTGCCGGCGGAGCCGGGCGGCCACCCCCGGCCACCTGCGGGCCCCCAACCCTACGCATGCCTGGGGACCGCGGACGAACAGGAGCTCTGTCCTTAGGGCGGCGAGGACGATCATTGTTTCACCCTCCTGGTGAGGAGCTTCCACGGGTGCACGGCGGCATCCAGCGCGCTGGCCGGCTCGAACCCCGAGTGGAGCATGCACCCGGCGCAGCGGGGATCGTTGCCCGGTCCGTAGCTTTCCCAGATCTCCGGCTGCAGGATCTCTCCTAGATCATCCGTGTGGCGGTCGGCAATCAGGTAGCAGGGAAGCCTCCAGCCGAGCACAGTCCGAGTGGGTACGGCCCAGGCCGAGCAGGGGTACTCCCGCTTCCCCTTGAGGAAGTCGAGAAAAAGAGGGTTGTCGTAGAGAGGAAGGCGCAGATTGCCGCCGTCGAAAAGTTCGCGGAACACGCGCTGGGACTCGGTGCGGTTTAGGAAAAGCTCGCGCTCGGGCACCGCCTCGTAAGCGTATCCCGGGGAGATCATCATCCCCTCCACCCCAAGCTCTGAAAGGCGCCCGAACAGCCCCCTGAGGTCCCCGACATCGGAGCCGTGGAACACGGTGGTGTTGGTGGCTACCCGGAAGCCGCGGCGCACCGCTTCGGAAATTCCGTCCTCCGCTTTGCGGTAAGCCCCCTCCTGTCCGGTGACTTGGTCGTGGACCTGTTCAGTCCCGTCCAGATGGACCACAAGGCACAGCCGTCGGTCGTTGGGCAGGCTGTCCAGCTGCTCGCCCAGGAGCAGCCCGTTGGTGCAGAGAAACACCCACCGCCGGTCCTCCACCAGGCCGCCGACCATCTCCCCCAGCTGGGGGTGAAGGAGGGGCTCGCCGCCGGAGAGGGATACGACTGGCGCGTCCGCCTCCCGGGCGATCTCCAGTGCCTCGTTGGCGGGCATCCGTGCGTCCATGTGATCGGCGTACTCGCGTACCCGGCCGCATCCTACGCATCGGAGGTTGCACGCCTCCAGAGGCTCGAGCATTAGCACTATCGGGGTCAACTGCCCCCGGCGCATCCGGCGGTGCACGCTCCACAGGTGTCGAGAAAGCTCCCAGTTCATATCCCACGGCCGTCCCATGTCAAGCCTCCCTCACCGCCAGGGCCTCAGCGAGCTCGGCGAAGGCCCGGCGGGACTCCTCATTCCAGGGCAGGGGATCCAGCGCTTCCCCTGCTGCGTCCAAATGGCATCGCACCTCCCGCCGGCAACGGGAGCGGATGTCCATCTCCTCCAGGCGCCCCAGCACCTGCTCCTTGGGCATAGGGCGAACACGTAAGACGTCCTCCAGCTGGGGGTCATCCTCCAAGGCAAGCACGATGGGGTACGTCCGCTTCCCCTCTTCCAAGTCGCTTCCCACGGGCTTACCGGTGGACTCAGGGTCCCCCCACAGACCCAACAGGTCGTCCTGGATTTGGAAGGCCAGGCCCAGCTCCTCGCCGGTGTGGCGGTGAGCCGCGGCAAGATCCGCCCGCCCGGCCGCCACAGCGCCCAGTGCCAGGGCGCAGCCCAGCAAGGCGCCGGTTTTGAGTCGGGCCATCTCCAGGTAGGCGCCGGTGTCCCCACCGCGCTGCTGGAGCTCGAGATCCAACACCTGCCCTTCGATCATTTGCTGTGTCCCCTCCAGCAGGGCATCCAGGGCCGTGGACAGCAGGTTCTCCTCCAAAGGTGCCCGTCGCGCCATGCGCAGGGCCAGGACCAGAGTGGCATCACCGGCGTTGATCGCTTGTGCTGTTCCGAACACCTTCCACGCCGTGGAGCGACCGCGCCGCAGTTCGTCCCCGTCTTGGATGTCGTCGTGCACCAGCGAGAAGACGTGAACGAGCTCCAGCGCTGCAGCCAGAGGCAATACGCCCGCCGGCGGCCCTCCCAGGCCCTCACAGGCGAGGCACGCCAGCGAGGGGCGGAGAAGCTTGCCCCCAACGCCGGGTCCCGGGCCGCCGTCGGCGTCGGCCAGGCCCAAGGGGTAGCGCACCAGTGGTGCAAGACGCCCCTGGTTGGGAACTGCCTCCTGCAGCTTTTCCAGGATCGTCTCTCGGTAGAGACGCAATGCCTCAGACACGGGGTACCTCCCTGGCGCGAGGCATGCGCACGATCCCCGCATCCATCGCCGCCCGGACCATGGCGCTGGTGCTGTGTGCCTTCAGCTTGCGCATGGCCGACGCTTTGTGGGCCCGCACAGTGGCCGGCGCCCGGCATAGTATCCGGGCTGCATCGCCGATGCTGTGCCCCTCGGCTATAAGCTGGACTACCTCGCGTTCGCGTGAGGTAAGCGGGAGCCCTCCCCCTCGTGCGGGCTCCAGCCTTTTTTCTCCGTGTATGGCCGCCTTCACCGCCTCTACCAACGCCTCGGGACCATCGCCCTTCAGCACATAGTCCGCCACCTCAGCGCGGGCGGCCTCTGTACGCCAGGCGGGATCATCGTACATAGAGACCATCACAGTTTTTACCTCCGGAAGGCGGCGCGCCACCCGACGGGCGACCTCCAGCCCGGAAAGCCGGGGCAGGGAGGCGTCGAGCACCGCAACCTTCGGCCGAAGACGGCGCACCAAGCCCCATGCCTCGGTGCCGTCTCGGGCCTCACCCACCACTTCAAAGCCGGCCGCGGAGAGGATGGCTGCCATCCCCCCGCGTACCACGCCGTGATCGTCGGCGATCACCACACGCACGCACATATCCTCTGGCATGGTAACAGTGCCGGAGCTCGACCACGATGGGGGAACTGCACTAATCAGTCAGCGACGGGCGGCCCAGGCCCTGAGCTCGGCGGCGCTCTCCTTGCCCAGCTTTGCCTTGAGTCGCTCTACATGTGACTCCACGGTTTTCACGGAGAGACCCAGGGAGCGTGCGATCTCGGGATTGGGTGCCCCGCGGCCCAAGTGCTCGAGGACCTCTAGCTCCCGGGGGCTGAGCTCGGGGAGGGGCGGAAAAACCGTCTCACCGCGTGCGACGCGCGCTATCGCCTCTGTAAGCTTCTCGGGGGAGGAGGTCTTGGGGAGGAAGCCATCCGCCCCCGCGCGCGCTACCTCGCAGGCCAGAAGCACGTCGTCCACAGCTGTGAGCACCAATACACGGACAGTGCCAGGCAAGGCCCGCAGCGTATCGAGGCCCCCGCCGGGCATGATCAGGTCCCACAGCACCACGTCCGGGCTGAGTTTCCTAACGAGCTGGAGCCCCTCCTCCGCGCCCGAGGCCTGCCCGACCACCTGGCACCCACAGCGGGACAGGAGCCGGGTCAGGCCTTCCCGCACCAGGGCGTGGTCGTCGGCTATCACTATACGGATCATGTGAGGGGAATGTGGAACGAGATTTCGGTCCCTTTACTGGGGGCGGAGGACACGGAGAGCTCCCCCCGCGCTAGACTTACCCACTCCTGCATCCCGGGGATACCCAGGCCTTCTGCGGCCTCGCTCGTGGAGAAGCCCACACCGTCGTCGGCTACCCGGCCGGTTAGCACGTTTCCTACTCGCTGCACCTCTATATTCACCACCTGGGCGCGGGCGTGCCGGCCTATGTTCTCCAGCGCCTCCTGGACAACGCGGAACGCGGCCGACTGGGCGGGCTCGGGTACCTGCCCATGGGGGATTTCTGCCTCCACCTGCACCCCAGACGAGGCCTGGAAGCGCTCCAGGAGATGCCTGAGCGCCGGGCCCAGCCCGAGCTCGTCGAGAAGCGGCGGCCGCAGGTCACGGGCCAAGGAGCGTGTGCCCTCCACTGCCCGTCCTAGAAGCTCCCCGGCCTCATTCGACTCCCCCGAGGCCAGTGCCCAACGGGCTGCCGCCAGCACTTGCCCGAGCTCGTCGTGGAGCTTGCCGGCGATTCGACGGCGTTCCTCCTCTCGGGCGGACAGAAGCCGTGCCGAGAGTCTCCGGAGGCCTCGCTCACGGCGCATGAGCTCGACTTGCTGGCGCTCGTACATCGCAGCGAACGCCCGCACGGTGAATGCCAACGCTGCATACAGTCCCACCGCGCCCACCACCACCGTGGTGATTACGTAGGGGAGGTGGCGATGGAGGGGGACGTCCGTGGGGAACAAGGGGTTGTGAGGGATAAGCCTTGCGTATTCCGCCAACGCCACCGCTGCGTAGCTCCCCACCGCCAGGCCGGTGATTATGTACCCGAGGGCTTTGGGCAAAAAGAAGTTGGCGTAGATAACCGTGTACAGGTAGAACACGGCGCCGATCCACTCCACACCGCCCAGGCGTTGAACAAGCAACGCTATTAGGAGCACCTCGAAGGCCAGGAATCCTGCGTGCACGAGGTGTAGCCTTCTAACTGTCCGTTGGCGTTCGATCAGCCATTGAACGGGTACGGTGAGCACGAGCCAGCTGAACGGCACGGCGAACAACGGGTTGAGCGGCGAGATGTCGGAGGCCAGGATTACAATGGCCGCCACCCCGCAGAACATGCCCAACGATATGCGGCGCACCAATATGGTACGCCGGACAGTGCTGTGAAGCGCGTTCAGCCGCGCCTCGGTCCCCATTGCCTCGTTCATGAACTGATCAGCCGTGTCAGGTACTCCTCGATTTCCTGGAGGCCGTACACGGTGCGAGACGCCTCATAGTCTTCCAGCCAAGCGTCGGCGATGGTGTCATCGCGACGGATCTCCACGTCGTCGAACCCTAAGGCTCGTACCATGCGCCTGGCCTCCGCCTCGATCTCGCGGTTTTTGACCCGGAACAGCATTCTTGGGATGCGCACGGTCTCATCACCTCCTTAGGTGTTGTCCATAAGAGTATAGCCGCGGTGAGGCGGATGGGAGTATAGCTTTGCAGCGGGTGTCTAGTAGTAGGGGGTGCGGGTGCGATGGCGCGGGCGTGCTTTGTAGTGCTCTCCTTGTCCTCGATTCCACAGCACATAGTCGAGCCGCATCGGAGACGCATCGTGGCCCTGGCCGCGGAGCGCCTCGGCCAGGAGTTCCGCCGCATGGACAGCACAGGCGCGGATCTCCACCTCTTGCGGTGACCCTGCGGGAATCAGCTGTTGGGCGTTCACTGCCTGAGCGAGAGCAGCGTCGTACTCTAGAATCCCGTCGCAACGCAGTACATGGGGAACTAGATTGTCCGCGAATATGGTTAGTCTGTCCAGATCGTGGAAGGCGCCCGCTCCCCGACCCTCGAAGGCCAGGGAGAGGTCCGCAGCGGTGAGCTGGGCGCGCTTGTAGAAAGGTACTTCCAGCCCGTTGTACCGAGCTACGTCGTTGAACAGTGGCATCCTAATGAGTTCCGCTACCAAGGTCGCCGCCTCGCCCCGGGCGTGTTCCACAAATTGGCGAAAGCTTCCTCTGTGCCGGTCCTGAAGGAACCGTCCGAGGTCGTTCAGGGCACGGGCGAACAACGTCATGAGCTCGGCTACCGGTGGCTGCTCCATCTCCTGGCCGAACACCTCAGCGCAGCGCTTTGGTGTCAGTGCGAGGAGCTCTGCGGCTTCCCACGGACCTTCCCGGCGGAAATGCTCGGTCAGAGCGGTGGCTACGGTGAAGTATCCTGACATCCCCGGCCGCTTGCGAAGCCAGGGAAAGTAACCGGATCCGAAGTTGATCGAGTCCAAAGTGAGGATAAAGGCCAGTGTGGCGCCCCCTTCCCCCAGGTAGTGACTGGTTGGGGCGAGGGCGGGGCTGTCGAGGTTCTCCACGGCCAAAGCCTTGGCGTAGGCCTCGATCCGCTCAGAGACTACCCTTACATGGGTGGATCGCCGAGCGACCTCGGCGCATCGTCGGCGCACGCGCTCCAAGGCGTCGTCAGCTCCTTGTTTCACGGCCCTCCTTTCTACATGCTCGCCTTCGCCTTGGCCGCGGAGTTAGTACCTCAGGCGCGCTTCTCCTCCCGTTCAAGGTATTGGAGGATGGCCTCCACCGCCAGGTAGTTCAGCGAGCGGTCGCGGCGCTCGGCTAGATTCTGCAACCGCTTCAGCGCAGTTTCCCCTCCCTTGCGGGGAGGGATATACAACGAGAGCTTCGCTGTGCCTTCAGCTTCGGGGATGTTTCTTGTCCGTGCCATGGTTAGACTCACCTCCTTCTTCAGTTCAGTACAGTGTAGCCTATTAACGCCTTCATGTCCATATGATACACAGGTGCTATAACTATAAAGTAAACAACGTATCTGCACGGCCTTGTGTTCGCCCCTGCGGGACAGTACCTTATTCCCATGGTGACAACGGTTCCCCATCTGTACCTTGGTTCCACCGCCCAAGAGGGGGCTCGGGAACATGCTCGGGGGCTTCTGGCAGCGGATCCGGACGGGCACATCGATTTCCGCGAGCTGGCTCCCGAGGCCGAGGCTCAAATCGGGATCGATGAGGTGAGGGACGCGCTCCTCTGGTCGCGATACGGCCCTGTTCAGGCGGGACGGAAGGTGGTCATGTTGGGTCCGGCGGAGAGGCTGTCCCGGGAGGCGACCAGTGCCTTGCTGAAGTCCTTGGAGGAAGCGCCCTACTACCTTGCCTTCCTCCTCCATGCAGGGGGGCCGGAACACCTGCCGGATACCATTCGCTCCCGCTGTGTTGCCCGCTGGACCCTGCCGGCATGGTCGGGGAAGCTGGAGCGGGCGGGCTTGCGGGGGGAGGAACGCGCTCTCGTTGAAGAACTGCTGGACTGCCGTGCTGATGGGGTGGCGGAGCTTGTGGAGCAAGAGACACGTCCCCTGGACATGTGGCGCGCCCATTACTCGGAGCTGGCCGCCAGCTCGACCGAGCAGCTCACGCGCCAGTGGCGGCAAGCGGAAGCTGATCCTCTGCGGAGGAGGGCCGTGGTGTGGGCTGTAGCCGACAGGCTAAGCGAAGCGCCGGCGGACGAGGTGCTTCAGCTGGCCAAAGAGCTTGCCGACGGAGGGAGGACATCCTGCCGGTCCTTCCTCCACCACTTGCTCTGGTACGTCCGGCGGCACGCGGGGGAGTCTTGCG
>JAWOCQ010000020.1:0-4417 GCA_046483725.1 Candidatus Bipolaricaulota bacterium | reverse complement strand
CACCCCCTCCTCATCCACCGGCAGAAGCGCCCGAAACCGCTGGGCATCCTCATCGAGCAGGATCTGGGCCCCTTCGGAGCGCGACTCGGGAGGGACCAACACCTCCGCATCCCCTCTGACCCTGGTTTGGCAGGCCAAAGCATAGCCGCGGCGGATCTCATCTCGCGTGAGTAGGGTAGTCGGAGAGGCCTCTACCTCCCCGTCCTGGATGACCACCCGGCACCCGCCGCATATCCCGTCTCCGCCGCATACTGCGGATATGGAGATACCCGCCTCACGGGCGAGTTCGAGCAACGTACTACCCGGCTGGGCATGCACAACCTCACCGGACGGGAGGAACCGGACTCGGACTTTGTCCATGGAGCTCAGTCCGGCCTCCACTCGTTACGCAGGAAGTGAGGAAGGCGGGCCGCGTCCTCGGGCCCGATGATGACCTCCCACCCCGACTCGTCCTGAATTTCCATGCGCAGCATGGCTGCAAGCCCGGGAATCACCAGCTTGTTGTGGTTTGCTTTGTCCATCGCCCCCTGTTCCCGCACCGTCTTAATGACGCGATCCGCTGTGAGCTTGTCGTCGGCGTAGGCGTTGAGGACGCCCAGCCCCTCGGTATCCATCACAGTGATGTAGGCGGGAACGCGGCTGTTTTCCACTTCTCCTGCGACCGTAAAGTAGGTCAGTGCGAAGTTCGTCGTGAGCAGCACCGGCGAGTCCGGGCCGACATCGCCTATCTCGTAGAGTTTGGCCTCGATCGCGTTGGGCTTCTGCGGATCGGTGTACACGTTCTGCCGGGCGGTGAGGACGGACAGGATCGCCTCCGGCGCAGTGTTGTCCATCACCACAACTCCGGCGTACTTGCAGACGTAGGCGATGGCCTCAGCCGCCTCCTCCGTCGGCTCACCCCCTGAGGTGAAGGCCAGCGCGGGATAGCCAAGGGGCCGGAATTCCTTCTGCAGGGCCAGCCGGCGTACCATGGCCAGCCACGTCAGCCGATCCACTAGCTCCTCGCCCCCTGCCTCAAGGACGAGGTCCTGTATCCCCTTGTCCTTAAGCTTCCCCGTAAGGTCGGCCAGTTCCTCCAGTGTTTCGCCCTTCACCCCCAGGGGGGCTTCGTGTTTGAGGGCGAGATCGGCCATCTCCTCCCAATTGTTCGCATCGGCAGCCCAGAGAAGCGGGCGCTCGCCCGCCGCTTCCAGTGCGGGCGACAGGTGCTCTGGTTGCGAGCACTGAAGCAGCATAGGGAGCCCGGTGTCCTCCTTCACCTTCTTCACCACCTGGGCGTAGCGCTCCCCGTCGCCGCTTTCGCAGTGCACAGCAACCAGGTCGACTCGGATTTCCTCCCCCACCCGCTCAAACCGCAAACCCTGTACCTCCTCCGTCCGACGGGCGAGATCCTCATCTCCCAGAGCGTCGCTGATCCGGATTGCCACTCCGGGCTGGTGGTGGAACTTCTCCTCATGGCGGAACAGCACCGTCTCCCCACCGATGGTAAGCGCTCTGTCTCCTCTTCCCACCTGAACTGTGCGCATGGGGGGTGCCTGCGCCTCCCCCAAGGCGGCCTGCGCTTCCTCGGAGACATGCGGGCATTGTTCCAACGCTACCTTCTTTGCCGCAACCTGCATGGCAAACGCCATACAGGTGGGGAAGTTGCAGTCCCCACAGTTGGTCTTGGGCAGCAGCTTGTATACCTCGATACCGGTCAGTTTCCTGGCCATGTATTCCCCTTTCGGCTACACCAGGGCTTCCATCTCCAACGCCGGATGGCCGGTCTTCTGCAGGAACTCCAGAAGCTCCTCGGAGGTGGTGGCGTCTTCCTCGGTGGCTATCTTGTCCAGGAGCTCAGCTTCGCCCATCTCCTCCAGCCTCTCCACCAAGCGCTCTTGGATCTCCTCCTTGAGCGCTTTGGGCATCCACACCACCCGCCGCAGGCCTCCATCGGCGGAGATGAACTTCTCGCTTGTGATGTACAGCTTTCCGATCCCCAGGAAGCCGGGCATCTGCACACCGCCTCCTATCTGCCCCGCCATGGTGGAAAAACCCATCCCAATCGGGGTGTCCCCCTGGTACTCCCGATTGACCAGCATCACGCCGTTGGTTTCCGGGAGGACGGCAGCGATGACCTCGAAGCAGCCGCAGCTGGTCTGGGGGTCGGTCATGATGGAGTACATGCTTACGCGCTCTAGATTGCCGTTGGAGGCTCGGGCCACGTACTCATTAACCCCGCCGAAGATGCCGTTAACGCTGTCTAACACTTCGCCTTTCTGTATAGGCTGGTTCGGTCCGTGGGCATCCATCTCATAACTGGCCCCACAGTCGAGCCAGGTGTATGCCCCGCACAGGCCCAGCCGTTGGGGGGTTACGATGCATACGTGGTCGGGCGCATACGACTGGCACAGGATGCAACTGTAGAATGTATCAACGTCTTCATCCTTCATACCCATGATCCGCTCGTCGCGCTGTCGGTAAATCTCCCGGGCCTCCCCCAATAGCTCGGCCACTTTGTCGGCGTCGGTGTATACCTTGACCTGCACCTTGTCCACGATCGCCGAGAATTCGTCGTGGAACTTGGCCACCATCACCTCGCCGTAGTGCTGCAGGCGAAAGCCCTTCTCAAAGGCCTCCTTGCTTATCCGCACCCACGGGATATCCCGTTGGCCCATGTGGAAGACGCCGAAGGTACAGGAAGCGAAGTTGTGCATGCGCCGCTCCAGGACCGACTCGAAGTCCTCCTTGAAGTTCCGGCCTGCTACCTCCACCACCACGCCCAGGGGGAGCGCCTCCCCCTCGTCCACTTCGTCGATGTCCGGGCCGATCACCTCCACTTTGCCGTCTTCCACCTCGTCCATGGAGCGGCCCCGGAGGAGCTCAAACGAGTCGGAGTATTTTCCGCCGAACTGCACCTGCATCTGCTCTTTACGCACCCGCTCGCCCTCGAAGCCTGCTCCGAAGGGGACAGGAATGGGGATCTCCGAGATCTTGATCTTCAGCCCGCGCACCTCCACGGCCTTGCTGACTATCTCCTCCCGGGGAACCCCCGATACCACGTGCTCGTAGGCGCAGATACCTCGGGGCAGGATTTGGGGGATCTTCACATCGGAGATCACCGGAAAGCCGAAGTTAATGGCGCCTGCGGCGGTGGCGTACTTCTCGTCCGTAAGCAGCTGTCCTCCGTTCTCCTGGGCGTCGAAGTCCGCACCCAGGGCCAACACGAACGCGAACACCCGTTCCTTGTTATACAGGAGGATCTTGCGCGCGGCGTCCACATTGCCGGGCTTGATCCCCCCGAAGGTCATCGCCGCTCGGGCTGCAAAGTTGAGAGCGTACACCGCAGCCGAAGTCTGCTTGCCGTAGGGCACGAGGAACGTATCCCAGTTCATCTCTATGCCCTCTTCTGCCAGCTGCTCGGCCATACTGCGCCCGCCGGAGTCGGAAGCCATGAACACCAGGATGCTCCTCGCCTGGAGCGATCGGGCCAGCTGCACAGCTTCCTCGTTGGTGGGCATGGCGCCCACACAAGCGGCAAAGCCAGGCATCCGCCCGTCCACGAGCTTGATGCCCTGCGTACGCAGGATAGAGTCGTCGGTGAACCCCAGCCACGGGTCCTCCGGCTCCTCCCCGCGGGCATAGCGCAAGGCCTCAATGATCTCCTGGGCAATGAGCGTGGCGATGCCTGCGTCAAGCGTCCCCCCCAGGTACGGCAGCCACAGCGCATCGTCCAGTAGAGGGGGAAGAAGGGCCTTGGCGCGCTCCATAGCCTGCTGAGCATGTCCAAGGTTCTCCACCTTAAGCCCCGTCAGTGTAAGGATTAAGGGAAGCTGGTAGGCAGTGTTGGGAAAGGCCAGCTTGCGGTCCGGGTTATGCTCGGCGATTGCCCTTGACAGCTCCTCCTCCGCCTGGGACACGTACTTGTGGGCACCACGGATGGCCGCCTTGGCAATGGTTCTTGACATACTTCCACTCTCCTTGTTCCGGCGTTCTTCGCTCTTACTGGCGTTTCACGTCGATCCCTCGTGCCGGTTCATGCTACCCCGGGTTGTTCAACGGATGGGGCACTTACCGCATCTTTCGCTTTACTTTATTGTAAAGCACTACGATAAGCCTAATTGCAGAACACTACATCCAACAAACACTATAACGTACCTTCCCTCCGCTGGCAAATGCCCATGCCACTCCTACTCTTCGCTCATTAACCTTCCTGCTCCTCCTTGCCCTCTTCCGCGCAGACGGTTCCTGCCTCTGCCTGCAGGCGGGAGAAAAGCTCGGCTACCTCTCGCTCTAGCTCGGAGGACATTGCGCCAAGCCCTTCGACCCCGGCGAGCCTTAGTTCATCCCAGGCCCCCACCGTCCCCAAGAAGCGGATCTCCGAAGGAAGCGCCTGTTGAATACTCCGGGCATCCTCAGGAGAGCTTATCTTGTTCGC
>JAWOCQ010000015.1:0-35420 GCA_046483725.1 Candidatus Bipolaricaulota bacterium | reverse complement strand
CGGTTGACGTGGAGAAGGTAACCGAGGAGGCGTCTCGCATACCTGGGGTAGTGCTGTCCACCCACTACGACTACATGTGCTCCGACCCAGGGCAGGAGATGGTGGCCCGGGCGGTGCGGGAACACAGATTGAACGGCGTTGTGGTTGCAGCTTGTTCTCCGGGGATGCACGAGGAGACCTTCCGGCATGCGGCCCAGGCGGCGGGGCTTAACCCCTACTTGGTGGAGATGGCCAACATCCGCGAGCAGTGCTCGTGGGTGCACCATGGCCCTGCGGCCACCGACAAAGCCAGCCGGATCCTGGCTGCGGTGGTAGAGAAGGTCAAGGGAAACCTGCCGCTGGAACCGTCTAAGATGGGCCACGCCACCAAGTGTCTGGTGATTGGGGGCGGGGTAGCAGGGATTCAGGCCGCGCTGGACGTGGCGAACGCTGGGTATGAGGTTTTGCTGGTTGAGCGCTCCCCCACGATCGGGGGGCGCATGGCCCAGCTGTCGGAGACGTTCCCCACTTTGGACTGCTCTCAGTGCATTCTCACCCCAAAGATGGTCGAAGTGGACCGGCACCCGAACGTCCGTGTTCTGGCCAGCTCCGAGGTGGAAGAGGTCTCCGGCTTCTTGGGGAACTGGAATGTTCGAATACGCAAGCGGGCTACCTTTGTGGACCCAGACAAGTGTAATCTGTGTGGGGACTGTGTAGAGGCTTGCCCCGTGCGTGTTCCTAACGAGTTTGAGGAGGGACTGACCGAGAGAGCCGGGATCTACATTCCTTTCCCCCAGGCCATCCCCTCATCCTACATGCTGGATGCGCAATCTTGCCTTGGGCTTAAGCCGCTGCGTTGCAGCAAATGTGCCGAAGTCTGTGAGGCCGAGGCCATCGACTACGATATGCAGGACGAGCTGCTTGAGGAAGAGGTGGGAGCCATTGTGGTGGCTACCGGATACGAAACCCTGCCCAAGGAGGCTATGGCCGAGTACGGCTACGGGGAGATACCCGACGTCATAAGCGGCCTGGAATTTGAACGGATGGCCAGTGCCTCGGGGCCCACCCAAGGGGAGATCCGGCGGCCTTCGGACGGTCAGGTCCCCAAAGAGGTTGTGTTCATCCAATGTTCAGGCTCCCGGGATCCGGAGTTGTATGAACCCTATTGCTCGAAGATCTGCTGTATGTACACGGCCAAGCACGCCCTCCTCTACCGGCATTCGGTTCCCGAGGGCCAGGCGTACGTCTTCTACATCGACATCCGCGCCGGGGGGAAGGGCTACGAGGAGTTCGTGCAGCGGGCGATGGAGGAGGATCGGATCCTCTATCTGCGAGGCAAGGTGGCCAAGCTGTTCCAGGACGGGGACAAGGTCATGGTGTGGGGCGCCGATACGCTGACCGGGCGGCGCATCGAGGTGGCAGCCGATCTCGTCGTGCTGGCCCAGGCCATGGTGCCTTCCTCCGGCGTGGTGGAGCTTGCCCGAAAGCTGCGCGTCTCAGTGGACGAACACGGTTTCCTCAAAGAAGCGCACCCGAAGCTCAGGCCCCTCGAGGCGCTGGCGGCCGGGGTGTTCTTGGCAGGAGCGGCACAGGGGCCGAAGGATATCCCCGAGTCGGTCGGCCAAGGGTCGGGGGCCGCGGGCAAGGCGATCCGGCTGTTGGGGGCGCCGGAGTTGGTTCACTCACCGGAGGTCGCCGAGGTGGCCGAGCACCTATGCTCAGCTTGCGGGATCTGTGTTGCCCAGTGTCCGTATGAGGCGATTACCGTTGAGGATACTGCCCAGGTCAACGAGATGCTGTGTGAGGGATGTGGCACCTGCGTGGCGGCTTGCCCCAGCGGTGCGATGAACCTGCGGAACCTGGCCGATTCCCAAGTGCTGGCCATGTTGCGCGCAGTTCTTGGTGAGTGCGAGAAGGCGGAGGTGTCCGGTGGCTGATCACTTTGAACCACGGATCGCGGCGTTCCTTTGCCAATGGTGTGCGTACGCAGGTGCGGATCTAGCGGGCACCAGCCGGCTGGAGTATCCCCCCAACGTGATCCCTATCCGCGTCCCCTGCTCGGGCCGCGTAGAGCCCTCGTGGGTCATCGAAGCGTTGAGGAACGGGGCTGATGGTGTGCTCATCGGGGGATGCCACCCAGGGGATTGCCACTACGTCTCCGGTAACTACAAGGCACGCCGTCGGGTCGAGCTTCTGCGGTCCATGCTGGGCGAGCTGGGCTTGGATCCCCGAAGGGTGAAGCTCGAGTGGGTTTCGGCATCGGAGGGAGCACGGTTTGCCCAGGTCGTGCGTGCGTACGTGGAGGAGATCCGAAGCCTCGGCCCGAACGAAGGGGGGTTCGGGGCTCCCGACGGCGCAGAGGGCGCTGGGGAGCGCATTGCTGGAGCAGCTCAGGAGGCGGTGAAGCATGGCTAAGCCGAAGCTCGCCATGTATTGGACCGGGGGTTGTGGCGGATGTGACGTGTCTCCGCTGGAGGTGGGCGAGTCGATTGTCGACGTCCTCTCCCAAGTCGAGCTCGTCTTCTGGCCCGCGTTGATGGACGCCAAGCGCGCGGACGTTGAAGCGTTGCCTTCTGCAAGCATCGATGCGGTGTTGATCAACGGGGCGCTTCGTACTGAAGAGAACGTGGAGATGGTGAGGCTTCTCAGGAAGAAGGCGAAGGTGGTTGTCGCCTACGGCGCCTGCGCGCATATGGGAGGCATCATCGGTCTGGGGAACCTATGCTCCGTCCAGAGCATCGTTGAGACCGCTTTGGGGAGGGGATGGGAGCCGGGGACGCCCTCTTCCAGTGAGAACGGCGACGCCCCTCCGCTCCTCACCGCGGGGGTCGTGCCGCTCGCCGATGTCATCCAAGTGGACTACACGGTCCCCGGGTGCCCGCCCCCGGCGCAGCTCATAGGTCGGTTCTTCGAGGCGTTGTTGAGCGGGGAGATGCCCTCTCCAGGCCACGTGTTCGCCGAGGAGAAGGCCCTTTGCGATCAGTGCCCCCGGGAGAAGGAGGACCGCCGCATCGAGGGTTTCGTAAGGCCTCACGAGGTGCAGCCCGATCCTGATAGGTGCCTGCTCGACCAGGGAATTGTGTGCATGGGGCCGGTCACGCGAGGGGGTTGCGAGGCGGCCTGCGCCAAGCTGGGGATGCCGTGCACCGGTTGTCTGGGGCCCACGCGCAAGGCGGGCGACGTGGCCGGTGGCATGATCTCGGCCTTGGCTTCCCTGGTGCGGACTGGCGAGGAAGGGGAGGAAGCCTTCGCGCAGGAGGACCAAGTGCTCGCCGGGCTCATCGATCCGGTGGGCACCTTGTATAAGTACGCCCTGGCCACCGCTTGGAAGCGGCAAGGAGGAGGAGCGGGCGCATGAGCACAAAGAAGATCTCCATCGATCCCATCACGCGGCTGGAGGGACACGGCAAGATCTTGATCTATCTCGACGACGAGGGCGGCCTGCGGGATGCGGTGCTCCAAGTTCCGGAGTTGCGTGGGTTCGAGCGGTTCTGCATTGGGCGTCGGGCGGAGGAAATGCCGCAAATCACAGAGCGGATCTGCGGGGTCTGCCCCGAGGCGCACCACTTGGCCTCGGCCAAGGCGCTGGACGATGCATACGGTGCCGAGCTCCCGCAGGCGGCGCGGGTCCAGCGGGAGCTTTTCTACAACACCTACATCTTCTCCGACCACCTTCTGCATCTGGTGTTCCTGGGGGGCCCTGACCTTCTGTTGGAGGAAGATACCCCCAAGGAGCAGCGCAACGTTCTGGGCGTGCTGCAGGCGCACCCTGAACTGGGAAAGCGCGTGGTGAAGGTGCGGGCGGGCGCGCAGAAGGTGCTGGAGAAGGTCGGCGGTCGCGCTATCCACCCGGTGTTCGCGCTGCCGGGAGGGGTCTCTCAGCCGCTGGACGAGGACAAGTGCGAGGAGATTCTAGCCTATACCCAGGCGATGGAGGCTTTGGCCACGGAAATGATCTCCTTCTTCCACGAGGAGGTTCTGCCCGATCCCGGCCTACAGGCGCTGCTGCTTTCGCCCGACGCCCGTCTTCCGCTTCACTCGATGGGGCTTGTGGACGACGAATTGGCGCCCAACTTCTACGACGGAAGGCTAAGGGTGGTCTCCTGCGATGGCGAGGAGCTGTTCCTTGGCGACGCGCGCGAGGGGCTGTCGCTCGTGGAGGAGCACAGCGAGCCCTGGACCTACGTCAAGGTCCCCTACCTCAAGAGCTACGGTTGGAACGGGCTCAAGGCGGGTCCTGAGTCCGGCCTGTACCAGGTCGGGCCGCTGGCCCGGCTTAACGTGGCCAAGGGCATGGCGACCCCGGCGGCGCAGGAGGAGTTCGAGCGTTTCTACGACTACTTTGGTGAACGCCCGGTGCAGGCCACGTTCGCCTATCACTGGGCGCGCTTGGTGGAGATGGTGCAGGCGGCCGAGGCGGCCCACGCGCTCGCCGGCGATGACGCCCTTACCGGCAAGACCGTGCGCGGGAGCTTGTCGGCGCCGGGTGACGGCATAGGGGTGATCGAGGCGGCCCGTGGGACGCTGTTCCACGACTACCGTCTGGACGAGCAGGGTTTGGTGAACCACGTCAACTTGGTGGTCGCGACCACGCACAATGCCGGGCCGATCAGCATGTCGGTGAAGGCCATGGCGGAAGCCGTTGTCCGCCAGGGAGATCTGGATGACCGTTTGCTGAACCGGGTGGAGATGGCCTTCCGGGCCTATGATCCGTGCCTGGCTTGTGCCACGCACTTTTTGCCCGGCGAGATGCCGCTTTCGGTGGAGGTGTACGGCCCCGATGGAACGTTCCTTCGGCGCATCAACCGCTGAGGTGGCCGTGGTGGGGATGGGAAATCCGTATTGCACCGACGACGGTGTCGGAGTGGAGGTGGTCCGGTCTTTGCCTTCCGCGGCGGGCTACGAGGTGTGCGAGGCTACAGAGGCGGGGGCGTACCTTGCCCAGAAGCTGGTGGGCTATTCGCGGGTGTTGCTCGTGGATGCCGCCCCGGCCCTCCCTCCGGGGGAGATCCGTCTGGCCCCCTTGGAGGAGTGGGAAGCGCTTGGCGGCGAGCGGCGAGGAGCGCACGGCATGAGCTTGACCCGAGCGTTGGAGATGCTCAGGGCGTTGACGGGCGACGACCACACCGCACACAAGGTGCGACGCCACCTACCTACCAGCGGTAGCGTCGGGCCTTGTGCCCGACGCCCAGAGCGCGGCGAAGAGCTGCGTGTGCCCGAGGTGTGGGCCTTGGCCATTGGGATTCCGCCCGACCCGCCGTTCGGTGAGGGGCTGTCGCCCCGAGTGGCGGCCGCTGTTCCGGCCGCTGTGGAGGAGGTTAGGGGATGGCTGACCAGATAAGGTTGTCGAAGGCGACGCTGTCGGCGGAGTTCGCCCGGCGTGTGGAGGAACTCTCGGGCCAGTCCCCCTATCGCTGCTACCAGTGCGGCAAGTGCAGCGCGGGGTGCCCGTTCACCGAGTCGATGGATCTTCTGCCCAGTCAGGTGCTGCGCCTCGTCCAGATCGGCGATGAGCGGGTGTTGGAGGCCAGTGCTCCGTGGAGTTGCGCCTCTTGCCTTGCGTGTGAGGTGAGGTGCCCCCGCGGGGTGGATATCGCCAAGGTGATGGAAGCCGTGCGCCTGCTGGCGCTGCGCAAGGGGAAGACAAGGCTGTCTATGGAAGGCGTGGCTGCTGAGCGGCTTCCGCAGATCGCCCTGGTAGGGATCTCGAGGAAGATGACACCATGAACACCATCTGCTATTACCCGGGCTGTGGGGTGGCCGACCAGGCGCGCCGCATGGAAAGCGCTGCACGGGCTTCCCTTGCCGTGTTGGGCTGGGATATGCAGGAGATGGAGCGCTGGAATTGCTGCGGGACGGTGTACTCACTGGCCTCAGACGACCTGATGCGCCACGTGGGGCCGGCCCGGGTGCTCGCCCGAGCTCGACACGCGGGCCATGACAAGCTTCTCACGCTGTGTTCGATGTGCTACAGCACGCTCAAACGGTCGGAGCTGTTCCTGACCGAGGACGCAGAACGGCTGGAGCGGGTGAACACATATCTGGACGACGAGCCTGACTATGAAGGTGGACTTCATGTGGTTCACATGCTGGAGTTTCTCCGGGATGTGATCGGCTACGAGACGGTGGAGGCCAAGGTGGTTCGACCGCTGGAGAGACTGACGGTGGCCCCCTATTACGGGTGCACCCTGACCAGGCCGCGGGCGGCGGGGATTGACGATCCGGAGCGGCCTACAGTGATGGAGGATCTGTTGAGTGCCTTGGGAGCGGAGCCGGTTTCCACGCCGCAAAGGATAGAGTGCTGTGGGTCGTACCTGACGGCCAGCGCCCCCGACGTCGCCCGACGGCGGGTCGTGGAGATCGAACGAGCTGCTGCTGCCCGGGGGGCCGATCTGATTGCGACGAGTTGTCCACTGTGCCAGTACAACCTGGATACGCGATTGGCCGAGGCCGGGGCCACGGTGGGGCAGCGGGTGCCGAGCGTCTACTTCACGCAACTGATGGCGTTGGCCCTGGGAGAAGACCCTGCGCTGGAGGAGGAACAGGCCATTCATCCCCTGCCCGCTCTGCAGGCTCGGGGCCTGTCTGTGGAGGTGAAAGCATGAGCGCCGACGTCGAGATGATCCGTGTGTATATCATGGGGAGGCCCTATGAGGTGCCCAGTGGCCTGACCATCATGAAGGCCATGGAGTACACGGGGTACCGCCTGGTGCGGGGGGTGGGCTGCCGCGGGGGATTCTGCGGTGCCTGTGCCACGGTGTTCCGCAGGGCCGGGGACTACAAGCTGTACGCCGACCTTGCCTGCCAGACCACCGCTGAGGACGGGATGTATATCGCGCAGATTCCGTCCGTACCCGCCGAACGGGCTCCGTGGAAGCTTTCGGAACTGGATCCCGAAGAGAACACCATTTTGGCCTTGTATCCGGAGGTGGCCCGTTGTGTGGCCTGCAACACCTGCACCCGTGCCTGCCCCCAGGAGCTCGAGGTCATGGACTACATCCAGGCGGCGCTGCGGGGGGACATCCGGCAGGTAGCCGAGCTCTCCTTTGATTGCGTTCAGTGTGGGCTATGCGCGATGCGCTGCCCGGCGGAGATTGTGCACTATCACGTAGGGCAACTGGCCCGGAGGGTGTACGGGGCGTATCTGGCGCCTCAGTCGCCCCATCTGGCCGCCAGGGTGGAAGAGATCAAGAAGGGAGCCTTCGACCAGGATCTGGACAAGCTCCAAGCGATGTCCAAGGACGAGCTGGTGGAGGCCTACCGCGAGCGAGACGTGGAAGCGTAGGAGGCGAAGGTGGCAGACACGTATCCCAGCAGCATGCGCGAGTCGATCGGGCGGGTGGAGTCCACCCGGCCGCAGCGAATGGGCGTCGAGCCCCAGCGCCTCTCCTTGGAGGAGCGGAGAGAACTCCTGCACCGGTTTCATCCCGACTACAAGGAAGAAGGTAAACGGGCCCTGGCGGTGGGACCCTCCAAAGGAGAGCTGGCTCCCCACGAGATCGCCGACCTCCTGGAGGGGTACCCCCTGATCGACCCCGATCAAGTGGACCTGGGGCGGGTCGACCACGAGGTCGATGTGTTGGTGATCGGTGGGGGCGGGGGAGGCACGGTCGCCGCTCTGTGGGCCAACGAGGCGGGCATCCCCGCCGACCGGATCCTGATCGCCACCAAGCTGCGTCACGGGGACTCCAACTCGATGATGGCGCAGGGGGGCATCCAGGCCGCTGACAAGGAACACGACAGCCCGCCCATTCACTATCTGGACGTGCTGGGTGGGGGGCACTTCGCGAACAACCCGGAGCTTGTGCGGGCGTTGGTGAGCGATGCTCCCGAGGTGATCCGCTGGCACGAGCGGTTGGGCGTTATGTACGACAAGGACGCGGCCGGGCGGATGCTCACCATCCACGGCGGCGGTACCTCCCGCAAGCGGATGCACTCGGCCAAGGACTACACGGGGCTGGAGATCATGCGTGTGGTGCGCGACGAGGCCCTGGGCAGGGGGATTCGCTCCGTGGAGTTCTCCCCTGCGGTGGAGTTGATCACCGATGACAAGGGACAGGTTGTGGGCGCCGTCCTGTGGAACCTGGAAACCGAGGAGTACACTGTAGTTCGCGCCAAGGCCACCGTGATGGCCGCCGGCGGGTGGGGACGGCTGCATATTCAGGGTTTCCCCACCTCCAACCACTACGGAGCCACCGCCGACGGGCTGGTACTGGCCTACCGGGCGGGCGCGAGCCTGAGGGACTTGGACTCGGTGCAATATCACCCCACGGGCGCCGCGTTCCCCGAACAGATCGTCGGGCTGCTCATCACCGAGAAGGTGCGCGGTATGGGGGCCCAACCGGTGAACGTGGACGGCGAACTCTTCGTGCACCCGCTCGAGCCGCGCGATGTGGAGTCGGGCGCCTTCATCCGAGAGTGCTCGTCCCCGGAGAACGGGGGACGCGGACGCGGGGTGGTCACGCCCACGGGCATGGTCGGCATCTGGCTGGATACGCCGATGGTCAACCTCATTCACGGTGAGGGGACCTTCAAGAAGGAACTCTCGGCCATCTGGCGGATGTACGCGCGGTTCGACATCGACCCCTCCCAGGATCCAGTGCTCGCCTATCCGACCCTTCACTACCAGAACGGGGGCGTGGTCATCGACGCGCAGGGAGCCACGGAGGTCCCCGGGCTGTTCGCAGGCGGCGAGGTTTCCGGCGGAATTCACGGCAAGAACCGCCTCATGGGCAACTCCCTACTCGACTACAATGTCTTCGGCCGCCGGGCTGGGCTGGCGGCCGCCGAGTGGGCGAAGAAGGCCAAGCCGGGGAAGCCCACCTTGCGGCACGCGGCGCGCTACACCGAGGATCTGGAGACCGCCGGGGTGGCCAGGGAACGTAAGGCGCCCTCGGTGTTGCCGGATTACCGAGGCAAGGGCACCCTTGCGCGGGTGGTGGACCTGATATGACCGAACAGAAGACGCGGGAGATCAAGCGATGGAAAGTCCCCAAAGGGTGGATCTGTGTGCAGGAGGACCTGTGCAAAGGTTGTGGTTTCTGCATCGATTTCTGCCCGCGGGACGTGCTGGCTCCCGCTGACCATTACAATCCCAAGGGGTATTACCCGCCGGAACTGGTGGATCCCGAGGAGTGCATCATGTGTCGGTTCTGCGAGCTGATCTGTCCGGATTTCGCTATTTGGACGGAGGAGCCGGAAGCGGAGGAAGCGGAACACAAGGAGGACGATCAGGATGCCGGCTAAGGCACTGCTGTCCGGCGTGCACTTCATGAACGGTGATGAGGCCATCGCTGAAGGAGCGCTGGCGGCAGGCTGCCGCTTCTTCGCCGCCTATCCCATCACCCCGCAGTCGGAGATCGCGGAGCGGTTGTCGGCTAGGCTGCCGCGCATCGGTGGCGTGTTCATCCAAATGGAGGACGAGCTTGCGGCCATGGCCGCGGTGGTCGGGGCCGCGTGGGGCGGCGACAAGGCCATGACCGCAACGTCGGGTCCGGGGTTCTCCCTGATGATGGAAAACCTGGGGCTGGCCTTGATGACCGAGACCCCTTGTGTGTTGGTCAACGTGCAGCGTGGTGCACCGTCCACCGGGCTTCCCACGGCCGTGGGACAAGGGGACATGATGCAGGCGCGGTGGGGGTCGCACGGGCACTACGAGATCATCGCCCTCTGCCCGCAGTCTCCGCAGGAGGCGTTCGACCTTACGTTGCGGGCGTTTGCCTTGTCGGAACGCTTCCGGACGCCGGTCCTCATAATGACCGACGAGGTAGTAGGGCATATGTATGAGAAGGTGGAGATCCCCGAAGATGTGAACGAAGCTCCTCGCCGCCGCCCGCAGGTGTCGCCGGAAGGCTTTCTCCCCTACAAGCCCGACGACGATCTCGTACCGCCCATGGCGTGTGCCGGCGACGGCTATCGCATCCATGTTACCGGCTTGACCCACGATGAGCGCGGGTATCCGGACATGTCCGCCGATGCGCAAGACAAGCTTGTGCGACGCTTGTGTGAGAAGGTGAACCGCTCCCCGGAGGAGTACACGTTTTGGGAAGAGCACTCCATGGAGGATGCGGAGGTGGCGGTGATCTCCTACGGCATTTCCGCGCGGGTGGCCCTCGGTGCCGTGGAAATGGCCCGTAAGAAGGGGATAAAGGCCGGGCTGCTCCGTCTGATCACCACATGGCCGTTCCCGGACGAGGAGGTTCGCTCGGTGGCTGAGCGTGTGCAGGGACTGGTGACCGTGGAGATCAACTTGGGACAGATCTCGCGCGAGGTGGAACGCGTGGTGCAAGGCAAAGTACCTCTGGGAGGCGTGTACCATGCCGGGGGCCGAATCCACCGGCCGGAGGAAGTGCTGGCCGGCATCGAGGAGGTGATTCTGTGCCGGTGAAGGAGAAGAAACAGGCTCCACCTCCCGAGATCGCCCAGGGTCGGCACCCGATGGAGAAGTACCTGCGGACCGACCGCATCCCTCACATCTGGTGCGCCGGGTGTGGCCTGGGAACCACGTTGGCCAGCTTCCTGTATGCCGTGGACGATATGGGGCTGGATCCTGATTCTTTGGCGGTGATCTCCGGAATCGGGTGCACGGGCCGAGTGGCCGGCTACGTACGCATGGATTCTTACCACACCACGCACGGGCGGCCGATCCCGTTTGCCACGGGGCTGAAGCTGGCCAAGCCCGACATGAAGGCGGTGGTGTTCTCCGGGGACGGAGACCTCTTCGCCATAGGGGGGAACCACTTCATCCACGCCGCACGGCGGAACTTGGACATCAATGTGATCTGTGTCAACAACCTGAACTACGGAATGACCGGGGGGCAGGTGGGGCCCACCACCCCGCTCGGCGGCCGCTGCACGACCTCCCCGTACGGGAACTTCGAGCATCCGTTCAATCTGGTACATGTAGCCGCTTCGGCCGGCGCGGCCTATGTGGCCCGCTGGACGAGCCTCGATGTGCGGCGACTGCAAAAGGCAATCCAGGAGATGCTTAGCCGTAAGGGATTCTCGTTCCTCGAGATTATCGCGCCCTGTCCCACCAACTACGGACGGCGCAATAAGCTGGGAGATGGGTTGGATGAGCTGCACTACTATGCTGACCACGCCGTGATCAAACACGGGGCTGACCTGGCGGAGACGAACATCCTCCCGGGGAAGGACTTCCTGGTGGGCAAATTCGTGGATGCCGAGAAACCGACCTTCTGGGAGATGTACCAAAACAAGGTGGCTGAGCTAGAGGAAAGGGGCAGACGGTGAGCAATGGCATGGTGCGAGCGTTGGCTGAGGCCTTGGGAAGAGCGGTCACGGTGCTTCCTGACGACGTCGTGCAGGCGTTGGAGGCGGCCCGAAACCGGGAAAGTGGGCCGGCCCGGGTCCAACTGGACGCCATCCTGCACAACGTTGACGTGGCGCGTGAGGACGCCGTTCCTATCTGTCAGGACACCGGCACGCCCACATTTTTCGTGAAGTTCGGCGTGGCGTTTCCTCTGTTGGCCGAACTCAAACAGGCATTGGAGGAAGCTGCGCGCGCCGCCACCGAATCCGTACCGCTTCGTCCGAACACCGTCCACCCGTTCACCGGAGCCAATCCGGGGGACAACACGGGCGTGCATATCCCGGCGGTGACCTGGGAACCTGTGGATGGAGACGAGGCCGAAGTGCACGTGCTGCCCAAGGGCGGAGGCTCGGAGAACTGCTGCGGGCTGATGATGCTCACCCCCTCGGCGGGATTGAAGGGCATCATGGCGGCGGTGGCCGACCACGTCGTCTCCCGCGAGGGCAAGCCCTGCCCGCCGACGGTGATCGGCTTGGGCATAGGCGGGGGAGCCGACCTGGCCCTGAAGCTGGGCAAGCGAGCGCTTCTGCGCTCGGTGGGGCAGCGCCATCCTGAACCCGAGGTTGCTGCGGTGGAAGAACGGCTCGAGCGGCTGATCAACGCCTCGGGTGTGGGCCCTATGGGCCTGGGCGGGAAGACCACAGTACTGGCCGTGCACGTCGAATACGCCCATCGCCACCCGGCCTCGCTTCCCGTCGGCGTCGTGGTCCAATGCTGGGCGGATCGGCGGGCGGCCCTTCGCATCGGGCCGGACGGACATGTCACCACTGTAGGATGAGTTCACATGGTTCGCAGGGTTCGGGAGGAGGGATATGAGGCCCGACAGTACGTCCGTAGGCGGTAGCGTCGCAGCTTGGTGCGACGTTCGGATGCAGCTTGTCTGCGACGTGGGTCGCTGGGAGGTGAGCGATGGAGAAGGTCCTGACCACGCCCATTGCTGAGGCGGACGTCCGGGAGTTCCACGTGGGTGACGTCTTCTACGTGACCGGTCGGATGTTCACCGCACGTGACGGGGCACACAAGATGATGATGGAGAAGGGCGCACCGCTCTCGGTAGAGGGGCTTCCCGTCTTTCATTGCGGACCGGTGGTGCGTAAGGTCGGCGAAGGGTGGGATGTCCTGGCCGGCGGGCCTACTACCTCTGTGCGTATGGAGGGGATCGAGCCCGATTTTCTCCGGAGGTTCCGGCCGCGGGTGATCGTGGGCAAGGGAGGAATGGGGGAGAAAACCTTGGCCGCCTTGTCCGAGGTGGGGGCTGTGTACACGCACTTCACCGGCGGAGCAGGTGCCTTGGCCGCCCAGGCGGTGAAGGAAGTCGAGGGGGTGTACTGGCTGGAGGAGTTGGGTATCCCCGAGGCCGTGTGGGTGCTGCGGGTGGATAACTTCGGGCCGCTGGTGGTGACGATGGACTCCCACGGACGAAGCCTACACGCTGAGCTTGCGACGAAGGTTGGGGAGAACATGAAGCGCGCCAAGGCGGCCATCCTAAGCGAGTGACAGAGGGAGGGGCAATATGGAACCGCGTAAGCCAAGCGTCGAGGAGCTGCTGAACAAGGCCAAGGAACCTGCGAGAAAAGCGCCGGCATGGCATGCCCACTACAGGGGGAAGGTGTCCGTGACGCTGAAGTGCGCCATTACCGACTACCAGGACTTTGGGATTTGGTATACCCCCGGAGTAGCACAGCCGTGCCGGGAGATCGCCGAGGACCCGGAGAAGGTGTTTGAGTACACCAACAAAGGGAACTTCGTAGCTGTGGTCTCCGATGGGACCCGTGTGCTGGGGCTTGGCGATATCGGCCCGCAGGCGGGGCTTCCGGTGATGGAAGGGAAAGCCCTCCTGTTCAAGTACTTGGGAGGGGTGGACGCCTTCCCCGTAACCTTGGATACCAAGGACCCGGATGAGCTAATCCGTACGGTTAAGCTAATCGGGCCTGCCTTCGGCGGGGTCAACTTGGAGGACATCGCCAGCCCCAAGTGCTTCCGCGTGCTGGACGAGTTACGGAAGGAAATGGACATCCCTGTGTGGCACGATGATCAGCAGGGCACAGCCTCCATCACCCTGGCCGGCGTGCTGAATGCGCTGAAGGTGGTGGGGAAGGATCCGGCGAAGGCCACGTTCGCCGTGATCGGCTCCGGCGCAGCCAATATCGCCTTTGTGCGGGTGTTGCTTGCATATGGAGTTCCGGCCGGAAATGTAATCATGGTTGACTCCAAGGGGATTCTCGAACCGGGTCGCGAGGACCTGGAACGAAAGAAACGGGAAAACCCCTACAAGTGGGACTATGCGCAGCGGACCAACGCCGAGCGCCGGACTGGGGGGATGGCCGAAGCCCTGGAGGGCGCGGATGTATGCGTGGCGGCCTCCAAATCCGGGCCGGATGTGATCAAACCCGACTGGATTCAGAGTATGGCCAACGACGCCATTGTGTTCGCCTGCGCGAATCCGGTACCTGAGATCTGGCCCTGGGAGGCAGAAGAAGCGGGAGCGAAGGTGATCGGCACGGGCCGTTCGGACTTTCCCAACCAGATCAACAACTCGCTGGGCTTCCCGGGGATCTTCCGCGGGACGCTCGACGTGTTCGCCCGCACCATCACCGATGAGATGGCTATCGCCGCCGCCGAGGCCATCGCTCGCACCGCCGAGGAGAAGGGGCTGTCGGAAACGTACATCGTCCCCACCATGATGGAGTGGGAGGTGTTCATCAACGAAGCCGTCGATGTGGCCCTGAAGGCCATTGACCAGGGTGTGGCCAGAAGAGAGCTCTCCAGGAGCCAGCTCGAGGAGCGGGCCTCGCAGATGATCAAGCATGCACGTCAGGAGACCGAGCTCCTGATGAAGCAGGGACATATCGCCCAGCCACCACATGTGTAAACCCCAGGTAGCGTTGCATCCCATATGCTACGCATACTGAACTGTGGCCGCGCAGGGCGTCGGTACGCGGACGTGTAACTGTGGAGGCAGGTTCCGGCGTTACTCGGCCTCGGGAGGGCGAGCGCGGTGGGGCCTGCCGCCCAAGGCCTCGTCCACATGGTGCTCTATCTGGTTCACCGGGTGGCGGAGGGCCAGCCTCACCGCCACATAAACGATGGCTCCCATCCCCGTGTTCCACATGGCGTTCCATGAGTCCATAGGTGCACTATAGCGGTGTGCTGGTGTGGGTTGCATGAACGTGGGATGGAGTCGAGGTGGAGTTGGTCGGCACCTTCAGGGGCAAGTAGACTGGAATGGCCGGCCCGGCCATGGGAGGCTTGGGTATCGGCTGCTAAATCATGGGGAAGGTCGGCCGGGACTGCAGTTCAGTAAACGAGGAGTTGAGTTGAGTGGAGCTTGCGCTGTTGGCAATCGGTGTGCTGCTGGGCCTCCTCGTAGGCTACCTCCTTGCGCGGGCGCGCCTTTCCCGCAGCGAAGAGGAGCTGCGAGTAAAGCTTGCCGAAGCGTCCCAGGCCAGGCGCGCCGATGAGGAGAAGCTCCAGTGGAGCGAACGCCGTGAGGCTCAGCTGCGAGAGGCCTTCCAGGCCATGGCCGGTCAAGCGCTTCAGTCCAACGCCGACGATTTTCTAAAGCGGGCCCGGGAGCAGCTGTCGACGTTGCTGTCCCAAGTACGGGGCGATTGGTCCACACACAAGGAAGAGCTGAAGGGCTTGGTTCAACCATTGGAGAAGACGCTGCAAAGCCTGGACCAGAAAGTGCGCGAGTTGGAGCAGCGGAGGGAGGGGGCGTACAAGGGGCTGGAGGAGCATCTACGGCAGCTTGGTGAGGCGCAGCGGCAGCTACAGTCCACCACCATCACCCTTTCCCAAGCGCTTAAGGCCTCGGCTGTGCGCGGAAGGTGGGGCGAGCTTCAGCTCCGGCGTGTGGTGGAGCTGGCGGGAATGATGCGGCACGTGGACTTCGCCGAGCAGCCCAGCACGGACGAGGGACGGCCAGACATGATCGTGTACCTCCCGGGGGGAGGGATTATCCCGGTCGACGCCAAGGCACCGATGGAGAGCTACCTGAAGGCGGCGGAGGCAGCGCAGGAAGAGGAGCGCCGCCGGCTTCTTGATTCATCCGTGCGGGCCCTTAGGCAAAGGATGCAGGAGCTGGGGCGTAAGGCGTACTGGGAGCAGTTCGAGCGGGCCCCGGATCTGGTGGTCATGTTTGTGCCCAGCGAGGCGTACTTGGCCAGTGCTTTCGAGGCCGATCCGGGGCTGTTGGAGTTCAGCATGGAGCAGCGGGTGTTGGTGTCCTCTCCGGTGAACCTGCTGGCTCTCCTGCGGGCGGTTGCCTTCGGCTGGCAAGAGCACGATATGTCGGAGCAGGCCCGCGAGATCACCGAGCAGGCGATGGAGTTGTACCGGCGCTTTTTGACCGTGCTACGGCACCTGAAGAGCACCGGAGACTCCATCGACCGAGTGGTCTCCGATTACAACAAGATGGTGGGATCACTTGAGGCGCGGGTGATGCCGGCGGCCAGGAAGCTGGAGGGGTTTACGGAATCGGAGCTTCCGGAGGTCGGTCAGGTGGAGCGGGAGATAAGGAAGCCGCGAATCGACGAAGACGAGGAGAAGGGAGGAGAGCAGTGAACGTATACGCAGTGATCCTCGCCGGCGGCAGGGGAGAGCGACTGTGGCCGGTCTCCGGTCCTGAGCGGCCCAAGCCTTTGCTGCCTCTGGGTGGGGGAGGCCGCAGCCTGCTCCAGGCTGCCTACGACCGGGTGGCGCCCCTGGTGGGGGCGGAGGGAAAGGTGTACTTGGTGACCGATAAACGACTGGCCGGCCGCATGCGGGCGGTTTTGGATCTCCCCGAAGAACAGGTGATCGTGGAGCCGGAAGGACGGAACACGGCCCCGGCCATCGGGTTGGCAGCGGCCTACTTGGCGTCCGCTGACCCCCAGTCGGTGATGGTTGTTCTCCCGGCGGACCATCTAGTACGCAACGAAGAACAGTTTCGCAGGGTGCTGCGCTGCGCCGTGGCCGCTGCGGCGGAGGGACACCTGGTGACGCTGGGGATAAATCCATCCTTTCCTGCCACGGGCTACGGATACATTCAGCGTGGGGAGAAGCTTATGGAGGCTGAGGAGCAGGGAGTCTTCCGCGTGGCCCGCTTTGCGGAGAAACCCGATCAGGAAACCGCGCAGCGGTATGTGGCCTCGGGCGACTACAGCTGGAATGCGGGGGTGTTTGTATGGAGGGTGGAGCGCATACTGGAGGAAATCAGCCGTCATCTCCCAAGCCTGGGGAAGATGCTGGACGGGCTTTCTCCGGAGGCGTTTGGCCAAGCCGGCCGGCAGGAGCTCGCCCGCCGGTGGAGTGAAATCACCCCTGTATCTGTGGACTACGGTATCATGGAGCAAGCGAGTGATGTAGCCATGGTTCCGGCCGATGTAGGTTGGTCCGACGTGGGCGATTGGCATGCCGTGTGGGAGGCGCTGCAGGAAGGAGAAGCGGAAGTGGCCGCCCGAGGGCGGCATGTGGGGCAGCAGACGGCCCGCTGTCTGGTGTGGACATCGCCGGGGAAGGTCGTGGCTACGTTGGGATTGCAGGATGCCGCCGTGGTGGACACCCCGGAAGCGCTCTTGGTGGCCGACCTTGGTCGGACGCAGGAGATCAGAGCTTTAGCCCGCGCGGCTCGTGCGGCGTCACCGAGCTGGGACGAGCTCCGTGGGTACGATTCGGAGGGGATGCTGTCGGTCTTGGAGGCCTTCCCCGCCCAGTGCCGGGACGCCCTGGCCCGGGGCCGCACAGTGGACGCTCCGGACTCGCTAGCAGGCTTCAAGCGTGTGCTGTGTGTAGGAATGGGTGGCTCGGGAATCACGGGAGATCTGCTTACGCGACTTCTGTCGGCAGAAGTGTGGCCCCACCGTGGATATGAGATCCCCGACTCCGTCGATGAGGAGACGTTGCTCGTGGGCATCTCCTACTCGGGAAACACTGAGGAAACCCTGTCGGCGTTTCGGCGCGGGTTGGAGAGGACCCCCAGGGCGATGGCCATCTCCTCCGGTGGAGAACTCGGTCGCCTTTGCTGCGAGCAGTCGATCCCGTGGATTGAGATCCCATCAGGGTTACAGCCCCGGGCCGCGCTGGGATATCTACTGCTGTCGCCGCTGCCGTGGTTCGCCCAGTGGGGAGTTGTGCAGCATGATGTTGGGGTGGCGATTGAGACTGTGCAGGCCATGGCTGGGGAGCTCTCCCCTGCGAACCCCGGCAACGCCGCTCAGTCCCTGGCCGAGCGGTTGTACTTCCGTGTCCCCTTGGTATACGCAGGGAGCGACCTGACCTCGGTGGCTGCTTTTCGCTGGAAGACGCAGATCAACGAGAATGCCAAGCAACCGGCTTTCTGGGCGGAGCTTCCCGAGCTTTGCCACAATGAGATCGTGGGTTATGAGCTCACCCAGGCAGTGTTGCCCTCGGCTTGCGTAGTTTTCCTCCGCAGCTCTTTCGACCACCCCCGGGTGCAGGCACGGGCGGAAATACTCAAGGAAGTGCTAGAGCGGCGCGGCCTCCGGTATGTGGAAGTGTGGGCTCGGGGCGAGGGACCTGCAGAGCAGCTGCTGTCTCTCCTGTACATGGGCGACTGGACCAGCGTGTACCTGGCCCTGAGAAACCGGGTTGATCCCTCTCCGGTACAACCCATTGAAGAGCTCAAGGAGAGGCTGGGCAGTTGGCAGGAGTTGTGAGAGGACACACAGACAGCTGGAGAAACGACATGCCAGCGCGGGCGGATGTCGTAGTGGTGGGCGGGGGTCCGTCCGGGGCGCTCACCGCCGCCATGGCGGCGGTGGATGCCCACACGGTACTCATCGAACGTGCCCCGAACCGCCCTGCGCGCTGTGCCGGGCTGATCGGCCCGCAAGGGCGGGAAGCCCTGGCGGTCCCCCAGGAATACGTGTTGGCTGAGATCCGGAAAGTCCGAGTGCGCGGCCCGGACGGGACGTTGCTGGAGCTTGTTTCTTCTGGGCCAAAGGGGTTTGTGGTGGACCGAGCACGCCTGGACCGGCTCCTTGTGGAGCGGGCGCGAGAGGCCGGAGCCGACGTGCGTCTGGGAGTGGAAGCCAAAGGATGGCAGCGGGGGAAGCTGCTTACTACGTCGGGATCTCTGGAGGCCCCTGTGCTCGTGGGCGCGGACGGCCTGTGCAGTGGGGTGGCCCGCTGGGCGGGGCTGCCTCAGGCGCCGCAGGTCCTGGTCGGGTTGCAGGTGACGCTGGCCGCTGACGGGCCCGCGGATTCCGTGGAGGTGCTCCTGGGCGGCGAGCTGTCTTCGGGCTGCTTTGGTTGGTCGGTCCCAGCCGGCCCGGGACGAACCAGGGTAGGACTGGCCACCGTACAAGGCCGTGAGGCGGCTGGAATCCTGGGTCGGGTGCTCTCCAAACACTTCCCCGGCGCCCAAGTATTGGAGCGTACCGCTGGGCTGATCCCTGTGGGGACGCCGGAGGTGACCGTCGGGGACGGCGTACTCTTGGTGGGGGACGCCGCGGGGCAGGTCAAGCCGCTGTCCGGAGGAGGACTGTACTACGGGGCCCTCTGTGCGCGTCTTGCGGGCAAGATCGCCGCGCAAGGCCCTGAACACCTGTGGGAATACGAGAGGTGCTGGCGGGAGGAGTTGGGGGAGGAGATCGACTTTGCTCTGGCGGCTCGCCGCCTCCTGGAGGAGCTTTCCGAGGAGGAAGTGGCCGGGTTGTTGCGCACACTTCGGGGGTCAAATATCGCCGCTTTTCTGGCCCAAGAAGGGGATATCGACCGTCCGGCCTCGCTCCTGCGGGAGATGATGCGCCGCCCTTCGCTATGGGGGGAGGGGCTCGCCCTTCTGGGCGTGCTGGGAGGCTGGACGCGGCTGCACGACTTGGTGTCCGGGTTGCGTTCTCCTCCTGCAGGCGCCTAGACTCTCCCAGCATGGCCAAGAAACGGCGCCGTCCGAATAAGCGCGCCCGCGCTCGGGATAGGGCGCTGGTATGGGGTGACCTGCTGGGCAGGGTGCGCCTTTGGATGCTGGCCTTGTTTCTCCTTTCCATGCCGTTGTTCTTCTTGCCGGGAAATACCGAGTATGGCTACACCAAGACCGTATATACGTTGGTTTTTATCTCGGCACTAATGCTGCTATGGGCATTGGAGGGACTCCTGCGGAGGGAGTGGGAGGTCGAGCTAAGCTGGCTGTTTCCAGTAGTTCCGGCATTTTTGCTCGTGTCGTTCCTTTCGCTTACCGGCGGTGCCGCTTTGGGTCTGGTGCTGCAATCGGCGGCAATCATTCTCTACTTTGGCTTTATCTACTTGTTGGTCGTCAACACGGCACGGGAAGATCGGGACGTGGTAGTCCTCCTGGGCGCTCTACTTGCGGCCGGCGTGGGCACGGGACTGTACGGGCTGCTACAGTATACGGGGACTGTCGCCGGCGGCCCCGGGCGGGGCCTGGGGGCGATTATCTCCAGCATGGGAAACCGCCAGTTCTTAGCCGGCTTCCTCTCTTATCTTGTGCTCCCCGCGGGGATTCTCCTAGTACGGCTTAGGCGTCCCTGGAGTCGCGCCATGGTGTTGGTGGGGGCGGGGTTCGTCCTGGCGGTGATGCTCCTTACTAGACAGGTCGGCGTTCGCGTAGGGTTGGCTGTTGCTGCTGGTTTCGTAGCGTTCGCCCTGGGGCTGTGGCCAGCAAAAGGGGCTAAGTGGACGTGGTGGTGCGCCGCGGGTGCGGCAGTGCTGTTGGCACTAGGGCTCGTAGGAGGGTGGGTCTGGTTGCTATCCGGGGCGGCTCTTTTGGGCGTATGCGGGGCAGTGTGGGGAGGGGCCAGGGTGGTGCGCCGTTGCCGGTGGGCTTGGATCCCCACGGCGGCGGTCGCGGTATTAGTCCTCATCCTTTTGATCCCAACAACTACGCCGATCAACTACGTGCGCGAGCTCTGGGGGGGGAAGGGCCCTGTACGTAGCTACGACTGGTGGGTGGGCTACGAGATGTGGCGGGATAGTCCGGCTTTTGGAATCGGCGTCAGCGCCTACAAGGTGGACTTCGTTCCGTACAAGGCCGTGCTCCTGGAGACGCCCCGGGGGCAAGCCTATGACTTCCCAATTGCGCCGGCCGCACAGGCCCACAACGAGTACGTACAGGTGGCGGCGGAGATGGGAACGGCCGGGTTCTTGGTGCTCCTGGGAGGCCTTGGGGGGATCGTCTGGCTGGGTCTGCGGAGGATAGCCGCACAGCATGATCCTGAGCGACGGCTGGAGCTTGTCCTCCTGGGGGGAGGGGTCCTCGTCACCCTGGTGCACGCGACGGTGACGTTCCCCTGGCGTCTGCCGGCGTCCAGCTTGGCATTTGTCGCGCTGCTGGGTATGGCCTTTTCTCCTCGATACGGGGCGCTGGGCGGGTGGAGAATCGCGCTGCGGGGGAAGGCGCTGGCCGTGGCCGTGACTGTGCTTGGGTTGCTTGGAGCGAGCGTGTCGGTGATTGCAGTGCGGGACCTCATCGCCGATCGGTACCTTTTTCAGGGACGCGGCCTGTTGAACGCCGGCTACGTGGAGCGGGCGCAGGAGGCCTTGGATAGATCTGTGAGCTTGGATTTCTTCCCTCGGCTGAGCCTGTACTGGCTGGGGATGGCCCACCTCCAGGCCGGGGAGCTGGAGGCGGCGCGGGACACGCTGCAGAACTGCTTTGGGCGTTATGTCAACGATCCTCTCTACGTGAACCTGGCTCAGGTGCATATGCAGTTGGACGAACACGATAAGGCGCGTGAGCTCCTGCAAGAACTGTTGGCGACGGGTCCGCGGCAGGAGGCGGAACAGCATGGGCGCTATCTGTTGGCGGTGATAGAGGGGCAGCAAGGTCGCCATGCGGAGGCGGCCGAACTGTTACAGAGAGTGGTAGAACAAGACCCGGGGCACTGGCGAGCGTGGTTGTTCCTAGGGGAAATGGTGCAAGCCCAGCAGCAGTTGGGCGATGCCCGGCAACACTACGAGCGAGCGCTGGAGATCATCGAGCGAGAGATGGCCCGTTTGGAAGAACGCCTTGGGGAGCGAGTATTAGCGGACGAAGCCGCCCGCTTGGAGCGAGAGTATCAGGAGTTGCAGCGTGCCCGGGAAACGGTCGAGCGCTATCTCGCCCAGCTCCCGTAAGGAGGATTGCGAACAGCGGCCTGTCCCCGTAGTCTTCTTTCATGGCCTCATTGCGTCATATGGTGGACCGGCTGTTCGGTCAGACAAACGAGCAGAGGCTTCGCCGGTTGTTCCCTCTCCTCGAGCGGGTAAACGAGCATGCCGAGACCGCAGCGGGGCTCTCGGACACGGAACTCCGTTCCAAGACCGACGAGTACCGCGCCCGCTTGGGCAGAGGGGAGACGGTGGACGATCTTCTGCCCGAGGCATTTGCTGTGGTGCGGGAGACCGCCGAGCGCACTATCGGGCTGCGCCCCTACGACGTGCAGATATTGGGGGCCGTCGTCCTGCACCAGCGGCGCATTGCCGAGATGAAAACAGGGGAGGGAAAGACCCTGGTGGCCACCATGCCTGCTTATCTCAATGCGCTGGCGGGTAAGGTTCACATCGTCACCGTCAACGATTATCTGGCCCGGCGGGACCGCAATTGGATGGGCCCCGTGTACGAGGCGCTGGGGCTCTCTGTGGGGCTGATTCAGGAGGGCATGAGTCCAGAGGAGCGTAGGGAGGCCTACGCTTGCGACATAACCTACGGCACCAACGCGCAGTTCGGCTTCGATTACCTGCGGGACCACATGGTGATGGGCAAGCACCAGAAGGTGCAGAGCACGTATGACTATGTCATCGTCGACGAGATCGACAACATCATCATCGACGAAGCCCGTACCCCGCTCATCATCTCCGGGCCCACCCGAGAGACGGTGCGTATGTTCCGCGACTTCGCCCGGGTGGCCAAGCAGTTCAAGCCCGGGGAGGATTTCGAGGTCGACGAGGAGCACAAGCGCCTGACCATGACCGACGAGGGCATTGCTAAGGCCGAGCGGCTGTTAAAGATCGACAATTACTCCGATCCTAAGGCCATCACCGCCAGGCAACACTTGGAGACGGCCCTGCGGGCGAGGACGTTTTTCAAGCGAGACCGGGAGTACATTGTCAAGGATGGCAGGGTGATGATCGTCGACGAGTTTACGGGCAGGTTGATGCCCGATCGGCGTTACTCGGGGGGGCTGCACCAGGCGATCGAGGCCAAGGAGAACCTGTCCGTACAACGGGAGTCCCAGACCCTGGCCCAGATCACGCTGCAGCACTACTTCCGGCTGTACAAGGGCCTTGCGGGCATGACCGGGACGGCCAAGACCGAGGAAGAGGAGTTTCAGGAGATCTATGGACTCGACGTGGTCCAGATTCCTACAAATCGGCCGCTGGTGCGGGAGCCTCTGCCGGACGTTATCTACCGGACACGGGAGGCGAAGTTCGAGGCCGTGGTGGACGAGGTGGAGCGGCTTCACAAGGAGGAGCGGCCAGTGTTGCTGGGCACGACGTCCATCGAGGACTCCGAGCAACTCTCACGCATGCTAAAGCGGCGGGGGCTGAACCACGAAGTGCTGAACGCCAAATATCACGAGCGGGAAGCGCACATCATCGCCCAGGCCGGACGCGCCGGGGCCATCACCATTGCCACCAACATGGCCGGGCGCGGCACGGACATCGTACTGGGGGGGAGCCCCGAGCAACGGGCCGCGGAAGATGCCGACCCCGAGGAAGAGCCGGAGCGCTTCCGAGAGCTACTGGAGGACTACCGGCAGGAGGTGGAGCAGGCGAGGCAGCGGATCGTCACGCCGGCGGATCCCGATTCTGAGTACGGAAAGCGCGCACTGGCCCGGATCAGCAAGTGGTGTGAGGAAATCGGCCGGCGGTATCGGGCGGAGGATTGGGAGGACCAACTACAGCAAGGGGGACTGCACGTAATCGGCTGCCAGCGGCACGAGGCAAGGCGGATCGACGACCAGCTGGCCGGGCGTACTGGTCGCCAAGGAGACCCGGGAAGCTCCCGCTTCTTCCTTTCCACCGAGGACGATCTGCTGCGTATATTCGGCGGGGAGCGCATCGGGTCGACTATGGACCGCCTGGGCGTGGAGGAGGGCGAGCCCATCACCCACGAGCTCCTGGGTCGGGCGATTCGCAATGCACAAAAGCGCGTGGAAGAACGCAACTTCGATATCCGAAAACGCCTGCTTGACTTCGATGAGGTGATGGCCCGCCAGCGGGAAACAATCTACCAGTCCCGCGAAGACCTCCTGTTCCCGGCCCCTGAGGAGACCCCGGACGACGGTCCGGTATGGGACCGTTTGCAGCAGATGGCCGATGAGTACGCCGAAGCTCTGGTGGAGCGGCACGTGCCGCCGGGGACTTCCCCTGATGAAGAGAGTTGCCGGGAGCTGGCCGCGGAGCTCTCCCGCCTTTCCGATCCGGGGCCCGCGGTCGGGGAGCTTGCGGCATTGAACACCTGGGAGGATCTGGTTGCTCGCGTTCAGGGAGTGCTGGAGGAACAGCTTGAGCGCCAACGAGACCGCCTGGCCCCGCACTTCCTCAGCGCTGCGCGCAGCGTTCTGTTGCGAACCCTCGATGAGAACTGGCGGCTACACCTTTTGGAACTGGACGATGTGCGGGAGGGGATTGGCTGGCGGGCCTACGCGGGGACGAACCCGCTGGTGGAGTTTCGCCGGGAGGCACACCGCCTGTTCCAGGAGATGCTCCTACGCAGTGAGGAACAGGTAATGCGCGTCCTGCTTTCGCCGCGTCTGGTCATTAGGCAGCAGGACGAGCCGCAGCCGACCTCCGTGTCCACCACCTCCACCACTGCGCAGGTGACCACCACGTCGGCGCCAGAACCAAAACAGGGTGGGGGCAAGCGGACCCCTTCTGGAAAGCCGGGAAGAAATGCCCCCTGCCCGTGCGGATCGGGGAAGAAGTACAAGCACTGCTGCGGCCGCAGTGGTTCCTGAAGCTCCCGTTTAACGCCTTGACCTATAGGAGCGGTATCTCTATCATTCATTAGCAAACAGCTGGGGTGATTGCTAAATGCATGGCCGGCGGGAGCTGCTCCTTAAGGAAGTGGTGGATCAGTACATCCGCACGTTGCGCCCTATTTCCTCGCGGGGCTTGCTCGAGGAGTACGGGCACTCGTTCAGCTCGGCCACGGTACGCAACGAGTTGGCCGCGCTGGAGTGGGGAGGGTACTTGTATAAGCCGTACCCTTCTGCCGGTAGGGTGCCGACGAGGGCGGGGTACCGATTCTTTGCCGAGTGGCTCCTGGAGCTGGCTGAATTGCAGGAGCGGCCGCAGCGATTGCCTGTGGAACCGCCGGAGATAACGGCCCAGCAATTGCCGGATCTTTTGCGAAGGACGGCGCTATTGCTTGCATCGATGACCGGGCAGATGGGGTTCGTGCTGGCCCCACCGGTGGAATCCCTGCGTTTGGCCGGACTGGTGATGCGTTGGTTGGCTCCCCGCACGGTGTTGGTGGTGGTGCTTTCCGAGTTAGGAGTGGTGGAGTCCCGTGTGTTGGAGCTGGAGCGCGATCTGGATGCAGAGGAACTGAGCAAGGTAGAGGGAATCTTAGCGCGCAGGTTGCAGGGGCTCCGTTTGGAGGAGCTTGCTCAGCTGGGGGAGCTGGATGTGGAAGGCTGGCACGATCCTACGGTGTCGGCGGCCGTGGAACTCCTGCAGGGGCTTTCGGCCAAGGAACTGCGACGCAGACTGTACACCGAGGGCCTTACCCAGCTGCTGGAAGGAATGCGCCGCGAGCGGCCCGAGGTCGTGTTGCACAGGGTTTGCGGGTTGCTTCGCGTGTTGGAAGATGAACGCGGCTTTGCTGCCGCTTTGGAAAGGTTGCGCGGGGGTCGGCGTGGTCTGCTGGTGCACGTGGGCGATGGGGCAGTGGAGGAGCTGTCGGAGTTCAGTGTAATTACGACGGCTTTCTTCGGTGATAGTGGCCTGCTGGGGGTCATCGGCCCCCTGTGTCTTGACTATGCCAGAGCTTTCTCCGCGCTACGGTACGTGGCCGGCAGGTTGGACGCCATCCTGGTGTTCGCAAACCGGGTACAGGAGGTGGAACAATGAAAGAGAAAGAACAGCAGCCTCACGAGACGCACCAGGAACAGGAGGAAGACCTTCAGGCGAAGCTAGCGGATAAGGAACAGGAGGCGCAGGACCTGCGTGAGAAGTTGCTGAGGCTGCGTGCGGACTTTGAGAACTACCGCAAGCAAGTGGACAGGAACATGGATGCATTGGCGCGGAGGGTTTGCGATCAGGAAATCCTCGATTTTCTGCCTGTGTACGACTCCATGGAGTCCGCGTTCCGCGCCTATCGCCGGGCGGAAGACGCTCAGGCGTTCGTGGAGGGAATGGAGCGGATCTTCGCGCAGTTCTCCGAGATCCTGGAGCGAAAAGGGTGTCGAGTATTCAGCTCGCGGGGTGAGAAGTTCGACCCGGCGCGCCATGAGGTGCTGATTGCGGTCGAATCGCCCGAGGAACGCGACACCATTTTGGAAGAGTTCGAGCGAGGCTGGTACAGGGGCGACCAGGTACTGCGCACGGCCAAGGTAAAGGCCAGCCTCGGACCCGAAGAGAATACGGGAGGTGAATACGATGGCGGAGACGAAAGAGAGAGTAATAGGGATTGACCTGGGAACCACCAACTCCTGCGCAGCGATGGTGCGCGGGGGGCGCCCGGAGATCATCCCCAATGCTGAAGGAGAGCGCATCACGCCGTCCGTAGTAGTGTTCAGCGACGGTGATGAGGTGCTGGTTGGACAGCTTGCCAAGCGGCAATCGCTGTTGAATGCGGACCGTTCGGTGCTTTCTGTGAAGCGGAAGATGGGAACGGACTCGAGGTTCAACATCTCCACTGACGGGCAGTCCCAGGAGTACACTCCGGAGCAAATTTCCGCGTATATCTTGCAGAAGATCAAGCGGGACGCTGAGGACTTCCTGGGGGGAGAGGTAAACAAGGCCGTAATCACCGTACCGGCCTACTTCAATAACCTCCAACGTCAGGCCACCAAGGATGCCGGCAAGATTGCCGGGCTGGAGGTCCTCCGGATCATCAACGAGCCGACGGCGGCCTCTTTGGCCTACGGTCTGGACCGCCAGCAAGAGGAACAGACAATACTGGTGTTCGACCTTGGCGGGGGCACGTTCGACGTGTCCATCCTGGAACTGGGAGAGGGTGTATTCGAGGTGGTCGCTTCCGACGGTGATACCAACCTTGGCGGCGATGACTTCGACCGCCGCATCATGGATTGGCTAGTGGAGGAGTTCCGTGGAGAGACGGGCATCGACCTAAGCCAGGACACCGCCGCTCTTCAACGGCTGCGCGATGCGGCCGAAGGGGCGAAGAAGGAGCTCTCCAGCCGTATGGAGGCCAAGATCTCCCTTCCCTACCTCACAGCCGATGCCTCCGGCCCTAAGCATCTGGAGAAGACGCTGACCCGAGCCAAGCTGGAGGGGATGATAGAGGACCTCATCCAGCGGACGATGAACATCGTGGACAACACCCTGGAGGCGGGCAAGAAGAGCCCCGAGGACATCCACCAGGTGGTGCTGGTCGGCGGGAGCACGCGTATCCCCAAGGTCCAGGAACTCGTGGCCCAGCGCTTCACCAAGGGCCAGGTCAACCGGGAGATCAACCCCGACGAAGTGGTGGCCCTAGGAGCCGCAGTTCAGTCGGCCATCTTGGCCGGCGAGATGGACGAGGTGGTACTCCTAGACGTAACCCCGCTCACCCTGTCCATCGAGACCCTGGGCGGTGTGGCCACCCCCCTTATCGAGCGAAACACCACCATCCCCGTGGAACGCAGTAAGACATTCACCACCGCCGAGGATTACCAGTCCCAGGTGGAGATCCACGTGTTGCAAGGAGAGCGGAAGATGGCCGCGGACAACAAGTCCCTGGGGCGGTTTGTCCTCTCGGATATCCCCCCGGCACCGCGGGGAACGCCGCAGATCGACGTCACCTTCTCCATAAACACCGACGGGATCCTCGAGGTCAAAGCCCAGGATAAGGGAACCGGCAAGAGCTCATCCATCACTATCAAAGAGTCTTCGCGGCTCTCCCAAGAGGAGATCGAGCGGATGCGCAAGGAGGCCGAGGAGCATGCCGAGGAGGACCGTCGGCGCGCCGAGGAGGTGGAGACACGCAATCAGGCAGATCAGCTCATCTACACTACGGAAAAGACACTCAACGACCTCGGCGACAAGGTACCCTCGGGCAAGCGCGGGGAGATCGAAACAGCAATTCGCGACTTGAGGCAGAAGCTCGATTCAAGAGCCGACGTAGCGTCGCTGCGGTCGTCTATAGAAGCTCTCAAGCGCGCCGCCGGAGAGGTAGCTCAGGCTGCCTACAGTCAGGGAGGCGAGGAAACCGGCCCCGGCGGCGAGCAAAGCGGAGAGCAGGGTGGTGACGATCAAGGGTCCGACTACATCGACTACGAGAAGGAGTGAGTGACCGGTGCCCAAGGACTACTACGAGATCCTGGGAGTGTCCAGGGAAGCATCGCCGGAGGACATCAAGCGCGCGTACCGCCGCTTGGCTCGGCAGTACCACCCTGATGCCTACAAGGGGGACAAGTCCGAGGCCGAGCGGCGGTTCCGCGAGATCGCTGAGGCCTACGAAGTACTGTCGGACCCGGACAAGCGGGCCCAGTACGACCGGTTCGGCCATGCTGGCCCTTCCCAGGGGTTCGACTTTGGGCCGACGGACTTCCGGCGAGCTCGGGAGACCTTCGCCGAGTTTTTTGGGCCCTCGTCCTTCGACGATATCTTCGACCTCTTCTTCTCCGACGGCCCTGGGACCCAGGCAAAGCGAAGGGCCGGGCGTTCTCGGCGCGGAGAGGACCTGGAATATAGGATCCGCGTCAGTCTAGAGGACGTCGCCTTCGGTACGAGGATCAAGGCGACCGTGCCCCGCTACATCGGCTGCGCCTCCTGTGGGGGAAGCGGTTCGGAGGCAGGCAGTGGCTCCCGGGCTTGCCCTACCTGTCGAGGTGCGGGACGGGTGCAATTCAGGCAGAACACCATGCTGGGGTCGTTTGTGAACGTACGGGAATGTCCCGAGTGCCAGGGCGTGGGCGAGGTAGTGGAGAAGCCCTGCGCCAAGTGTCGCGGAGAGGGCCGGGTGAGAGAGCGTAGTGAGATCAGCGTTGACATCCCCCCGGGCATCGAAGCAGGGGCTCACCTGCGGCTACGCGGTGAGGGAAACGCCGGGCGTGCCGGCGGCCCCCCCGGCGACCTGCTCATCCGGGTGGAAGTGCAGCCGCACCACGTGTTCCGCAGGGAAGGCTCGGACCTGCGCGTGGAGGTCCCCGTGCATTATGGGCAGCTGGCGTTGGGGGACAAAGTGCAGGTTCCTACCCTGGATGGAAAAGAAGAGCTCTCAATCCCCCCCGGCACGTCTCCCCAAGCTACCTTGCGCCTGCCGGGGCAGGGGATGCCGCGGGGGAGGCGCCGTGGCGACCTGTTGGTGAACCTTAGGGTCGTGGTCCCCAAAAAGATCGGGCGCAAGCAGCGGGAGCTCCTGAAGGAGTTCACCGATTCTCTGCCCCCCCCCGAAGACCTCTAGGGGTCAGATCTTGGTGTTGGGAGTCAGTCAGCCCTCATCTGTCTCACTGCGTGAGCATTATGAAACATTTAGCGGTTTAATGTCACCCAACATCAAGATCTGACCCCATTGATCTCAACGCTGGCCGGATACGCTCTAAAGCTCGGCGGCGATGGGAAATGCGGTCCTTCTCCTCCGGAGACAACTCGGCCAGTGTGGCGCTCGCCCCTTCCGGCACAAACACGGGATCGTAGCCGAACCCTCCCCCTCCTCTGGGTGCCTTGGAGATGGTTCCCCGCAGCACACCTTCAGCTTGCCACGTGCGACCGTCGGGAAGCGCCAACACAGCCACCGTATGGAACTGCGCTCGACGGTCTGCCACTCCGCTCAGCTCTTGCAGGAGGAGACGAGTGTTCGCTCGATGATCCTTGCTTTCTCCGGCGTATCGGGCCGAATGCACCCCCGGAGCGCCCTGCAAGGCGGCGACCTCCAGGCCAGAGTCCTCGGCCAAGGCGGGGAGACCCGTGGCGCGGGCTGCTTGGGTTGCCTTGAGATGAGCGTTTTGCTCGAGGGATTCGCCCGTCTCCTTTATTTCGGGAAACGGGACATCACGGGGATCATGCCAGTCGATTCCCGGTATCTCACCCAGTATACGCACTAACTCCGCCAACTTATGTGGGTTACGTGTTCCCAGGAGAACCCTCATTGTGGCTTTGCTCCCTCTTCCATCGAGCCTGCGAGTGTGGACAGCGTACGTTGCCCCGCCTACCCATCGACGACCTTGACCACTCCGCTCTCGGTGCGGAAGCGCGTGCTTAGCTTGCTGATTTTGCTCAGAGGCATTAGCCTCCGCGCTTACATCAGCGCGAGGATCATCCCCAATGCGAGGAAGACCGCTCCCAGGACTGCCGTGGCTGTCTTTTTCGGGTCTCGGGATACATCACGGCCGAAGACCGTGTTGGACATCCCTGCTCCGAACGCACCGCCAAGGGTGGCGTGCTCGGACATCTGAAGCAGGATGATCCCCATCAGCGCCAGAGAGTTCAGAAAGAAAACCACCTGTAGGAATATTCTCATCCTGTCACGCTCCTAGGGCCGCATTATACTTACGGCGGCCGACAAGCGCCAACGGCGCTTTGTGCCTCCGGCGGAGGCCGGTACAATGCGATCAACATTGGGGAAGTTCGTATTCGTTACTGGCGGCGTGGTATCCGGACTCGGCAAGGGGGTTGTAACCGCCTCCTTGGGGGGGATCCTTCGCTCTTGCGGTGTCTTGGTAACCCTGCAGAAGGCCGATCCCTACATCAACGTGGACGCGGGAACGATGAACCCCTACGAGCACGGCGAGGTGTTCGTCACCAGCGATGGCCAGGAGACGGATTTGGACATCGGGCACTACGAACGGTTCACCCAACAGGAGCTTACCGCCGCTAACTACCTTACGACCGGCCAGGTCTACTGGAACGTGATCCAGGCCGAACGGCGGGGGGACTACCTGGGACATACTGTGCAGGTGGTGCCTCACGTTACCGATGAGATCAAACGATTGATCCGCCGGACGCAGGAGGTCACCGGTGCAGAAGTGACCATTGTGGAGGTGGGAGGCACCGTGGGCGACATCGAGGGCTTGCCCTACTTGGAGGCGCTACGCCAGCTGCGGGACGAGTTGCCTCGGGAGGACACGGCATTCGTCCATTTGACCTATGTGCCTGTGCTTTCCACCACTGGGGAGCTGAAGACAAAGCCCACGCAGCACTCTGTGCGCGAGCTGCGGGCCTCGGGTATCCAGCCGGACATCATTGTGGCCCGCACTCCGACGCCGCTGACTGCGGGCCTGCGGGAGAAAATCGCCCTGTTTTGTGACGTATCCGTCTCGCATGTGGTTCAGGAGAGGGATGTGGAGAGCATCTACGAGGTGCCCCTCATCCTGCGGGAGGAGGGGATGGACGAGAAGCTCCTGCGCAGGCTGCGGATCGCGAGCCGGCCAGGAGACCTGTCCCCTTGGGAGGAGTTCGTACGGCGCCTGAAGCAGCCCAACGGGAGTGTAAGGATAGGCATTGTGGGCAAGTATGTGGAGGCGCAGGACGCGTATATGAGCATCGTCGAGTCGTTACGGCACGCGGGAGCGGCCGTGGGAACAGCGGTGGAGCTGGTGTGGATCTACTCTACCGCGGTTGAGGGTGACGAATCTGTTCTGGATGGGCTGGACGGCATTCTCGTGCCGGGGGGGTTCGGGGAGCGGGGCATCGAAGGCAAGGTACGCGCCGCTGACTACGCCCGCCGGGGTCAGGTTCCTTTCTTCGGTATCTGCTTAGGAATGCAGTGTGCGGTGATCGCCTTCTCCCGTTCGGTGTTGGGATGGAGGGACGCTGTTTCTACCGAGTTCAGCCCTCAAGGGGAGTATCCTGTGATCGATCTTCTGCCCGAGCAGAGGTCCGTGGAGAATAAGGGGGACACCATGCGTTTGGGGCAGTACCCCGCCGTGCTACAGGAAGGGTCACGCGCTTGGGCTGCCTATTCGCAGGGGGAGATCGTCGAGCGCCACCGGCACCGTTATGAGTTCAACCCGGAGTATATGGAACAGTTCCGCCGGGCGGGGATGGAGCTTACGGGTGTGTCTCCCGATGGGCGTTTTGTGGAGGTGGTGGAACTGGCGGACCATCCATGGTACGTAGGAGTGCAGTTCCATCCCGAGTTCACCTCCCGCCCGCTACAGCCTCACCCCTTGTTCAAGGAGTTCGTGCGGGCATGTATGTAGCCATCTGTGTGCTGTTGAGTGTTCCGTTGCTTGCTTTCGGTCAGGGAGCTCATCTGGACGCGCCGTGGCTCACCGTGTATGACGTGGCCGGTCGGCCCCGCTGGGAGGTAGAGCTGGAGGAGCTGACGCGGGATGACGAAGGCTGGCATGGCCAGGACGCGCACATCACCTTGTACCACGAAGGCGAGCCCCAGGCTGTGCTGTTGGCGAGCCAGCTGGTCACGGATGCGCTGGGGCGGGAATGGAACCTGCGCGAAGGGGTAGAAGGAGTGTGGGGGATACTGAAGGTGCAGGCTGAGCGGGCCCATTGGGATGGGGACCTGACCATGTGGGAGGTGGATGCACAGGCCGAGGATATGACCCTGACTGCCGCTCAAGCCCATTGGAGCCCCGGGGCCCCGCTGGAGCTCTCCGAGGTGTGGGCAGTGGTGCAGGGCTGGGAGCTTAGCTTCGCTACTGGAAACTACGAGGTGGAGGCCGAGGTGCTTTTCGCCCAGGATGTGGATTTGCGCGGACACGGGCTGGAAATCGGAGCGGTGGAACTCCGGGTCTCGGCACGTGGCGGGGAGGTAACCCTTACCGATGCACAACTCGTCCCGATTGATTGAAGGGCGGGGGCTCGTCCGTTCGTTCGGGCGGTATCGTGCGGTGGACGGCCTGGACCTGATGTTCCACGCGGGCGAAGCCATCGGGCTCCTTGGTCCCAACGGAGCCGGCAAGACCACGACCTTTCATCTGTTAACGGGTTTCCTCCAACCCGATGCGGGCGAAGTGCTATTGGACGGGGAGCCGGTCACCCATCTACCCTTCTATGAGCGAGCTCGGCGGGGTATTCACTATCTGCCGCAGGAGCCGTCGGTGTTCCTGCGGACCACCGTGCGGGGAAACCTGTGCTTGGCGCTCGATGGCATGGGGGCCCGATGGGATGAAAAGGTGGACGAGGTCTTGGAGGAGCTTGGTCTACAGGGTTTCCAGAGGCGACGAGTGGGCCGCCTGTCCGCGGGGGAACGGCGCAAGGTGGAGATTGCCCGGGCACTTGTCACCCAGCCATCCTTCTTGCTGTTGGACGAGCCGTTCTCTGGGGTGGACCCCATAACCGTGGCCGAGCTCTCCTCCACCCTGCGGCGGCTGACCGAGGAGGGGATCGGGGTGGCAATCTGTGATCACAACGTGCGGGATACGTTGCAGTTGACCGACCGGGCTTATCTCATCCACCATGGAAAACTGCTCATGTACGGGACTTCCGAGGAGATCGTGGAGGACCCTTCGGTCCGCTTGGCGTATCTGGGTGAGGGGTTTAGGTTATAGGCCTGTGGCTAGTGGATCGTGGTTCGTGGTGTGTGGTTTGTGGTGTCCGATCATCACTCACGCGAGGTGTATTGGTAACTACGATAAGCTATGTTCCACCACCCACCACCCACCACTAACCACTAACCAGTAACTTCGTCCCTTGGCTTCCACAAGCGGCGGCGCCACATCCACAGCCCAAAACCAACGATGAGCAGCACGCTGGCTAGCTGGGCTCCCCGGATCGGCCCCAGCATCAACGCATCTCCGCGCACGAATTCGTTGGAGAAGCGGATCAGGGAATAGGAGATGAAATAAACGGCAGTCAAGAACCCCGCTTGAGAGGGCTTTTTTCTAAGCCGCCACAACAAGGCGAAGATCAGCAGGTTGCCCACCATCTCGTATAGCATGGCTGGGTGTAGGGCCTGGCCGGGGTAGGCCTGCCCGGCGGGGCTGTCCAGGGGGAATTCCAGTCCCCAGGGCAACGAAGTGGGGATCCCGTATGCGTCGCCGTTCAAAAAGTTCCCCATCCTGACCAGGGCCTGTCCCAAGGAAACTGCGGGGACCACCGTATCCGCTGTCTTCCACAGGGGCAGTCGTTTCCAACGGCAGAAGATCCACAGGCCTAGGGTCCCTCCGAGGAGGCCTCCGTGGATGGCCAGCCCCCCACGCCACAACATAGGTATCTCCCATGGGTTCGCTTGGTACCAACCCCACTGGAAGGCCACGTAGTAGAGGCGGGCCATTACAAGCCCTAGGGGGACGGCCACCAGCAGTAGGTCCACCGCTGCCTCAATATTCAGGCCCTCTTCAACCAGCCCTTTCCTGCGGGCCTCGGCGCGAACGAGGAAGAATCCGAGCACCAGGGCGATAACGTACATCAGTCCGTAGTAGCGGATCTCCAGAGGTCCCAACCGCAAGAAAACTGGGTGCACAGCTCACCTCCACCGGTGATTATAATAGCTCCACATGGGCTGGAGGGTACGCATGGTGGGCGCCGGAGGGTTCGCAGCCCTATTGTGGGCGGCATTTTACCCAGGGCTGAGCTGGCTGGCCTGGCCCGCTTTGGCGGGGCTGTTTTGGGTCATTTCCGGCTGGGGCGCGAAGCGTGGCGCCGCGATCGGAGCCCTGGCGGGGTTTGTCTTCTTCACCCTCACGTTCACCTCTGTCCTACAGTTGCGTCCGTTCATCGGTGCCCTGGCGATCCCTCTGTGGATTCTGTTGGCCGCCTACGCAGCACTCTACCCGGCTGTGTTCGGGGCGGTGGTGGGCCGCTGGCCCTCGCCTCTGGCCTGGGCCGGTGCGTGGACGCTCTTGGAGATGGCGCGGGCCACGGGGCCGTTCGGCGTAGCGTTCGGAAGCCTCCCGGGGGCCATGGCTGTTCCTCCGTTGGTGGGGGCGGCGGGGATAGGGGGGCCGTGGCTACTTTCCCTGGCTGCGGCATGGACAGGAGCTTGTTTGGCGGCCCGAACGCGGGGGCGCCGATTGTGGCTGGCACTGGCGCTGCTGGGCCCGGCTCTTCTCTTGTTGGGGTCCGGCGTAGTTCCTGACACCGAACAGGTGGGGACATTGCGGGTGGCCGTGGTGCAAACCGGCGTTCCCCAGGAGCAGCGGCTGGACCCCGGGCAGGTGCCGGAGATGATGGACCGCTATAGGGGCCTTCTGGAGGGGTTGGATGAGCCCTTGGATCTTGTGGTGTTCCCAGAGTCCGTCCTGCCGGTGCCCCTGCGTACCCGCCCGGAGCACTTGGAGGAGTTCAAGGCGGCTGCGCGTCGGCTGAACGCCGAGCTGTTGGTGGGAACAGGTGACTTGTGGGAAGGAGAGGTGTACAACTCGACGCTCCTTCTGGATGAGCAAGGGGAGATAGTCGGCCTCTATGACAAGATGCATCTGGTGCCCTTCGGCGAGTACCTGCCGGCCCGGGACCTGTGGGAGGGAGCAGGGCTCGACCCACTGCTACAGGAGCTGTTGCCCCGTGATCTGGCCCACGGGAGTCGTGGCGATCCCATAGGCAGGTATGGTGTACTGATCTGTTTTGAATCGCAGTTTCCCGCCTTGGCGAGGCGGTCAGTGGCACAGGAGGCGCAGCTTCTGGTAGTGCCCACAAACGATGCCTGGTTTGGCGACAACCGTGTCCTGTGGGATCACTTCGCCTTTGGGGCGTTGCGGGCCGCAGAACAGGGCCGGGCGTTCATCCACGCGACATCCACGGGGGTAACCGGGGTGTTCGACCCTGCGGGCCGCCTTTTGGAAAAGCTCCCCCTGCAGGAGCCGGGTGTGTTGTATGTGGAACTCCCCTTGCGCCGCGGGCAAACGCCCTACGGGGTAGTGGGGGATTGGCCGGTGCTCGGGTTGGCGGTGTTGTTGGTTGTTGTGGGAGTGGTGTGGGAGGAGCGGGGCAGGCGTTCGGCGTTCTAGGTTCTTTGTTCTAGGTGCTGGGTTCCGAGTTCCCGGGTTCGCGGTTCGCGTCCAGGGGGAAGTCGGTGCCGACAGCCTGCATTGAGAACGACCCAGCCGGCGCCGAGGGAGCCCGGCGCCAGCTCGGTCATTGCTTTGGAGGTCGGTGT
>JAWOCQ010000036.1:0-4213 GCA_046483725.1 Candidatus Bipolaricaulota bacterium | reverse complement strand
GCGTCGAGGTCGGCCTGGGTGATCGTGTAGGTATCCGTACGGGTCGCACTATCCCCCGGATCCAGATCCCCCACGTTCTCGTTCAGCCCAGTCAACGGGTCCACTACCGTCACGTCGGTCAGCGTCACGTTCCCCGTGTTCTCTACCTCGAACGTGTAGCTGATCTCGTCACCCACCGCATCGTAGGTCTGAGGATCGGCGCTCTTATCCAGGCTGATCGACGGATCGAAGTCCACTGCCCACGTTTTGTACGCGGGCGATGAGGCGACCTCTACGTAACGTTCAACGCCATCCACACCCGCCACATACCCTTCAAAACTGGCCACCACAGCCAGATTGCCCGGCTCGTCGGCAGTCAGTGTCAGCTCAGCTTCGCCGTCGGCATCAGTTGTTTCTGTGTAGGAGTTCGTTGCTCCCAGGTACCCACCGTAAGTACTGTCACTGATGGTGAAGGTAACGGTCTCACCAGAAAGCGGCTCCCACTGATCTTCCCACTCTTGGCCGTCAGGGAACCCGACGGGAGGGCATGCAGGTCCTGGAACCGTACACAAGTGTTCGTTGGGTCCGGCTTTGACGGCGGCCTGCACCTCACCAAGAGGCCACTCCCCAGCCAGCGTGATCAAGTAGGTGCGTGTCTCCCCAGCATACTCGAACCCCTGATCGAACTTCACGCCGTATAGGCCTGTGGTAGGATCTTCCCCACAGGACACACTATCGTTGTGTTCTTCGCCTCCAGCCTCTACCAAAGACTCGCACCCGCCGGTGCTTATGGTCTCAAGCTTCGCCGTGAACGTGTGGGGCTCTCCCACAGGATTCGTTTCAGCCGGCGGGGTCAGCGAGAGCCGAACAGCCACGCATACGGGAAGCTCAAGCACCCAGTGGCTGATGTCTGTATCATCATCAGCATTTGACACTTTATATCTGAAGGTGGTTTCGTCTTCTTGAGCGTTATAGATGCGCTCCAGAAACTCGATTGTGTAGGGCCCACAATCACCCAGCGATGCCTGCGAGAACAAGCCGAGTGAAACAAGGATCAGGGAGAAGAAGACAAGAACACGGAGATGCATCATGTGCCCCGGGGGCAACCTCCTCTCCCGAAGTCGCTCCAGGGAGGACAATGCAGTAGCGAAAGTTCTCCTGAAGGGTTCTGGAATAGCGAACAAGGTTTCCAGTGCGCGCTTGAACTGCCTTGCCGAAAACCATTTCGCTGCGGACCGTCGAGCCGTCCCTTTCCGTCTGCCGAAGCCTGAGGCCATTCTTCCCTCCTCTCGATACGCTTCGGCAACCGGGCGGCCTCAGGGAGGCCCACGGTTTTGCGCCCCGCCCTCGCGGGCGGTTTGCCATTTTTCGGCGTACTCCTAGATATTGATAGTTCTGTCAGCTCTGCGTGCGGAACCGCCCCTGGATAGTTAGGGCACGGTCCACCTCTGAGTCGTCAACCAGGCCTTCCTCGACCAGGATCTCGCCGAGCTGACGGTTCTTGTCACCGGATCGTTGCCTTTCCAGCGCAGCTTTCAGCTCTCGCGCTCGCAGTGAGCCAAGGTCCATCAGGATCTCACCGATGCGCTTGCCCTGTTCGAAGTGCTCCTCCAAGATGGAGAGGACAACCGATGAGCGCGACTTGCGCTCCCGCAAGGCCTTCTGGTCAACCAAATCCATCAAATACTGGTCCTCATCGCTGTAGTACAGGGTTACCTGCATCTCTTCCCCCAGCTTTTTCCGTGATGGTCCGCGACAAACTAAGAGTCGGACCACCGGTTTCGTCCCGGCAGCCCGGCAACCCAAGATGGGCCCGTGGCTTTGCGCCCTCACCTTGCAGTGAGTTTGCCCTTTACAGGACCTCTAAGCCCTACATGACATCATATGCAAGCAGAGGGGTCCCGTCAAGAGGACACCCGGCTGTGTCAAAAGTACCTAAGCGACCGTCCGTCACATAGAAGGTGGCAAAGTGCACAGATGGGGGCATCGAACAACCGTCTCAGCGTCCAGCTGCTGAACGAGCGGCGGCAGCAGTGTCCACAAGGCCTGCACCGATGTACTCGTTGCTCGTGCCTTGCTCTACTCCCGCTGCAGTGGACTGAAGGGCCGACCGGAGTTCGCTCAGAGTGTACTCGGGGTTGAGGGAAAGCATCAACGCTGCAGTCCCAGTGACGTACGGTGCGGCAAATGATGTTCCCGAACCCGTACGGACACTCCCGCCGGGGTAGCTGGAGAGAACGTTCACCCCGGGCGCCGTCAGGTCGACCTCGGGACCCCAGTTAGAGAAAGGTGCCGGCCGGCCGTCCTCATCCACTGCGCTTACGGTGAACACCTCGGGGTAGCGGCCGAAGTACCCTACCCTCTCCCCGTCGTTCCCGGCAATCCCCACTATGAAGACGCCCTCGCGCGCAGCCCTCTGTAAGGCCTGGCGGACTAATGGCGGCGGCTCCATCTTGGCGTACATGGACAAGTTGATGATGTGAGCCCCGTTATCCACAGCGTAGTCGATGGCCCGCGCCAGCTTTGGCCAGTCAGAGGAGAAAAAGAGTCCCCGTGAATCCAAAAACCTAAGGTCCATTATGCATATCTCAGGTGCAACCCCTCCGGCGCCGGACTCGGTGTCGAAGGAGGCGGCGATGAGGCCGGCGACGAACGTCCCGTGCCAGTTCAACCGCGAGCCTTCCAGCGAATCGGCATTGCCGTCACGGAAGTCCCAGCCGTGGAGGTCATCTGCGTAGCCATTGCCGTCATCGTCGCGACCGCTGTTGGCTGACTCAGCGGGGTTTGTCCACATGCGGTCAGCCAGCGCGGGGATGGTACGGTCAATCCCGGAGTCGATTACCGCTACAACGATTCTCTCGCTGCCTGTAGTGATCTCCCAGGCCTCGGGCGCACGGACCGCAGACAGCCCCCAGCTGGGATTGGAGTCAGCCGGCAGGATGAACCCAGCTGCCTCGCCCGCCACCTGAGGCGCCTCACCGACGCCCAGGCTTAGAGTCAACACTGCTACCGTGGCCAATCCCCATAACAACCTTTTCATAGTGTTCACCACCGGTTAACGATGGTTACACTTATGTTATGCCACGGTGGTGATCCGCTTAGACAGGCCAGGGAATTGAGCGGAGGGAGATGCAAAGAGAGGCGGTGCAAGACATGGCAGCTAAGCCCGCGCACTCAGTGCGCCACTTCGCTTGCTGCAGCTTCTTAGGAGTGTTTCTGTGTGTTTACGCTTCCGGGGGAGGAGGTCTTCCCTCTCGCTGGAGGAGCTCGCGGGCGTTTCGCTTTGCCAAGTTGTTCCAGAAAGGGGTGGGTTCCATCGGCGCCTGGAGCACATGCTCAATGAGTTCGTCGAACAACTCCCACTCCCCAAGAGGGCGGGCCAGTTGATCGGCGTACTCCAAGTAGTTCATCAGGAATTCCGGCGCCAGCTCCAGAGCCCGCTCGAAGTGCTCGTGAGCCTGGTCCACCGAGCCAAGCCAACCTCCTACCAGAGGTGTCGTGGCCAAGTTAGCCTCCAAGGCGCCAAGAGAACGGTGCCCCGCTGCACCAAAGTGTGACTCATCGACCTCGATCAAGCGCCCATAGAGGGCCCGCAGCTTGTCCACCGAGTGAACCCTCAGGGCATGCCACCGGTTTTCGTCCAGGATCTTGCCCCACGAATCGCCCGCCCAGTGAAGCGCCGCGGGGTTGTCCACTTCGGCTAGGTGCGATTCCATCTCATCAACGGACATACGCTCCAGTTCGACACAGGACCCCAATCCCATGGCTTGGCAGGCATAGTCAGCGGCCTTCTTGAGCGACTCCATCCGCTGATCAGCATTGTGCTCTTCATGCTCCATCAGGCGGGAGTGCTCGTGCCACAGCTGCGCCAACATGACTAGGAGCTCTGGATCACCAGGAGAGAGGGACAACGCTTCCTCATACAGCTCAATGCACTCCTCCATCACTGCGAGGTCTTCCCGCTGCGGAAGGAGCTCGCCCGTCTGCTCAAGTACATCCTGGACGGGTTCGGCCGTCACAATAGTCGCCATCACCACGAAGCTGCACAACGCCGACAACAGCAAGCGCACGGGGCCTCCTTTTGGCCCACTGCCCGCAAACGGTGGTTTGAAAAACACATGCTATCACAGCCGGCCCCCCGGGAAAACTCCACGTGTGGGTGCGCGGCCCGGTGCAACAGCACAGTGCAACACCATGAGGTTGAGCACACCCAAAGTGGCTGGCTATAATGCGC
>JAWOCQ010000018.1:0-9781 GCA_046483725.1 Candidatus Bipolaricaulota bacterium | reverse complement strand
TGACCGATGTGAGCGTAAGCGACCCCAAGGTGGGGCCAGTGAGTGTGAGTCCGACGACGCTTGCACCGGGAGAACAGGCGACGGGGACGGTCACGTACACGATCACCCAGGAAGACATCGACGCGGGCGAGGTGCTGAACCTGGCCACGGCGACGGGTGCCGATCCGAACGATGTCCCGGTGGAGGACGAGGACGACGAGGACGTTCCGCTGGACCAGGATCCGGAACTCGAGGTGAACAAGAGCGCTGACAGGATCACGGTCGGTCTAGGGGAAACGGTCACCTACACGTTTGTGGTGACCAACGTCGGGAACGTGACCCTCTACGATGTCTCGGTCGTGGACAGTGCGCTGGGACCTGTCGCCTTGACACCCACCACGTTGGCCCCTGGTGAGGTCGTGACGGGTACGCTTGAGTACACGGTGGAGGAGCCTGGCATCTGTGGATCTCTCCTGAACACGGCCACCGTCGAAGCAACAGATCCTACTGACAGCGTGGTGACCGCGATCAGCGAAGAGGTAAGTGTGCTCATCACGTACACGGCCGAGATCATGATCGACAAGTCGACTACCTGGGACACGAAGGCCGAGGCAGGTGACGTTATCCCGTATACGATCACCGTGACCAACGCAGGGGATGTCAGCCTGCGCAACGTCGAGGTTGTCGATTCCTTGCTCGGCGAGCTTGACGGACCCGAAGGAGACGTAAACGACGATGGCGTATTGGGTGTGGATGAGACGTGGGTATACTCTGCTAACTATACTGTGACGCAGGCTGATGCTTCGGGTCCTATTACGAACACGGCTACAGTGGAGGCGGAGGACCCCTGTGGCAACCTTGTTGGGCCTGTCTCAGACGCCGCGCAAACGCCTTGGTGGAACGAACCTCCCACGGTGGAATCTCAGGCTGTCACCATCTGCCACGACACCCCAGTCTCCCTGATCCTGGTCGGATCCGATCCGGACGTGGATCCAGAGGACCCGGACGCGCATCCGCTCACTTTCTCTATCGTGGGGGAGCCCGAGCACGGCGCATTGAGCGGTAACATGGCCGCCGTCACATACACTGAGCCCCACGATGCTTCTGTTGAAGTCCTGTACGCTCCAGAACCGGACTTCCTGGGGACGGACGTGTTCACCTTCATGGTGCAGGATCCATACGAGGAGTTCGTCGTGGCTAGCGTGGAGATCACTGTTGTGGACTGCAGTGAGGAGGTTGCTGGTGGTGCGGCGGCGCTCATGCCGGTGGTGATAAACGAGGTGGCCTGGGACGGCACGGAGGCTAGCCAGCCCCACCAGTGGGTCGAACTCGCCAACACCACGCACGAGGAGATCGACCTCACCGGATGGACCCTTCGCTGGCATCGGAAGCAGCCCGAGACCGTGCTGGACAGGTACGTGAAGGTGGTCGAGCTCGACGGTGTCATCGATCCTTACGGGCACTATCTCATGGAGCGGCGGATGGATGACGTGGTCAGCGATATCCAGGCCGACCTCATCTACGATCACACCGGTCCGATCGTCATCAGCGAGATCGCCTGGGGCGGCACGCCGGCGAGACCGGATGACGAGTGGATCGAGCTTACCAACGTGAACGGAGAGACGATCGATCTCACCGGTTGGACACTACGTTGGCGGCTCGCGTCCCCGACTACGGATGCCGAGAGGGAGTGGAAGGCGGTCGAACTGGACGGTACGCTCGCGCCGTACGCGCCCTACCTTCTCGTACGTGGGAGTGACGATGTGGTGAGCGACATCCGCGCGGACCTCATCTACGACGCGACCCTGGAGCTCGATGATCGTGGTGAGGTCATGGAGCTCCTCGACCCGAGCGGTAGGCTGGTGGATTCGGCCAACGTAGAGCGCACAGGGCAAACGGGCTGGGAAGCTGGTTACAGACAGGATGGAGCCGCGCCATATGCCACGATGGAGCGGGTGAACGTGTTCCAGTCCGACACGGCGCAGAACTGGAGGGCAAACCAAGGGATCATCAGCCGTGGTGTTGACCGCGAGGGGAACGCGCTTGTCGGGACCCCCCGCGCAGTCAACGAGAGGACGTTGCTCTGGGCATACCCTAGTCGGTTCCTCGCTCGGATCGACGCCGAAGTGGATCCGGCGGAGCTTGTCACCCTTCCATTCGGGGACTTGGAACTCTCCTCGCAGGGGGAGGTTTTGGAGTTGGTGGATGCTGCCGGGGTCGTCGTCGACACCGCGAACGCGGATCGTCCTGAGCGCGACGGTTGGGCGGCAGGCTATGGGATCGACGAGACGCCGCCCTTTGGTACGATGGAGCGCGTGGACCCAGGCGTCCCCGATATTGATGAGAACTGGCGGACAAGCGCCGAGATCACGGTGAGCGGTTTGGATGATGACGGAACCGTGATCATGGGAACGCCACGGATGCGAAACGAGGATCTGTGGCTACGGGAACTGGCGGCACAGGAAGAGTACAGCGTAACGCGTGGCCAGCCGTACGCGGTGGTTGTTCCGGCCAGCAGAGTGGACACACCGGAGGTGTTGCCGTGGGTGGCACTGGTCAAGGTGGACCCGGATGCGCCGAAGTACTCCTGGGAGAGGTTCGACGGGGCCGTCACCGAACCCGTGCCGGAAACCCCGCCGTACAGGTGGGTGGTGGACACGTCAGACCTGCCCAAGGGAAGCTACCAGTTGTGGCTGAGCTGGAGCCAGAACGTAGTCTACGGGTTCCCGTTCAGAGTCATGAGCGAGTAGGGCGGCTTCCCTCTGCGTACCGTCGCCCCCCTGGGGCCTCCCTCGGCCCCGGGGGGCCTTGTTGTTCCCTCCATAGGCTTACCCCATAGCCCCACCGAAGTGTAATCTGGGTCACACACCCAAGTCCCTCCGTTCAGTGTTGGGGCTGACCTTCATTGGGCCCGGTTTACCTCTTCCCTTCAGGGTTAGCGCGGTAGGGTGACCTTGAGGTGAATCACAGTGCACATGAGGCGGAGAGTGGTCATGCTTCTTGCGTTGACTCTAAGTGCAGGGATTGGAGGTGCAGTATCGGCCAGGCAGCCCCCCGTCGTAGAGATGCAGGTGGTGGAAGCCTACAGGGGTTTCCCGGTTTCCTTTTCCCTGGCAGCACGAGGCCCAGATGAAGATCAGCTCAGTTTTTCCATCCTTGGCTTGCCCTCTCACGGGCGGGTCACGGGGACGCCACCGGATCTTGTCTATACACCCGATCCTGCGTTCGAAGGGGTGGATCAGATCACGTACTCCGTCGAGGACGCCTTTGGAGCATTCGACATTGGCGTGGTTCGGATCAACGTGCGGGCCTCCTCAGTGGCCATCCGATGGATTGTCCCTGACCAGCCTGACCAGAGGCCCATGGCTTCGGATGAGCAGGAGGACAAGAGCCTCATTGCGGAAGTAGCTCCTGCTCTTCGGGGGGCCCTGGCCGAGCGATCTGTAGAGACTTGGAACGTAGTGAGAAGTTCCATGGGTGTGTACGCGCAGGGCACATCGGTCCCCGTAGTGCTTGCGGCGCAGGGCGGAATCACCCTGGAATGGGTGGCGATCACACAGCTGGGGAACGGTACTACACAGCTCTCTTCCGTGCCGTATGAGACCAAGTCCAGTGGAGAGCAGCAGATCGTCCTGCTGAACACGGCTGATCTCGCACCTGGCGTCTACCTCGTTACGTTGAGCTTGGGAGCCACAGCGTACTCGCTCCCCTTTGAGCTTCAGCCGCTGGGGCAAGAAGGGGACTCCTGATGCGAGACGATGAGGAAGGAGAGGCACATATCTATGTTTAAGTATGTACTCACGGTGATGATTCTTCTGGCAAGTTGTGGTTGGTTTGTGACAGGACAGCCCCTTCCGGAAGCGCCGGAGGCCCCGTTGCAGGTGATAGTGGTCCCGTTCGGCACGCCGGTTTCGTTTGAGATCTGGACCCCTATCGAAGCCGAGGCCGATGACCTTTCATTTGTGCTTGTAAAGCTCCCTGCCTTCGGTACCCTGCTGGGCATTCCCCCGGAGCTGATCTTCATCCCTGATCCGGATTTCCATGGGACCGACTCGTTCTCGTTTGTGGTTGACGACCCCTCTGGCCAGTTTGACATCGCCAACGTGCAGATCATTGTGCTTCAACCTGAGGTAGAGACAAGCCCGCCCGTCGTAGGCCTTTCTGGTGGGATCACGGCCTCGGGGATGCCGGTGTCGTTGGATCTCCACACGCTGAACGCAAGCTACTCCCAGAGGTTTCCGTACTTCGATCAGGAGTTCCGGGCCGAGCTGTCTCCAGAAGAAGGGCTGACGTCGTTTACCGCCAAGACGGAGTTGGAGTTCGTGATCCCCGTAGACCCGGTGATCAGGGTGCCGGTGAGTTCTACCTTCGATTTCGACCCCACCATCCCGGCTTTGAGTAGCTGGACGCTAGATGCCAAACTGCGCATGCCGGACTTCGATGGAGGTTGGACTGTCTACTACGATGGAGATGATCCGGAGGAGGATTCGTATCACGAGCTACAGCTTAGAGGGGACATCGACGGAATCAGAGCGGAGAGCCAAACGAGATTCGCTTGGCTAACCCCAAGGTTCTCCCAGCAGACGCTTACCCTATCCGGGCCAGCGAGTGCGTTCGGTTGCCCGGGGTGTGACTTCCGCGTCGAGAGTTTCCTCTCGTTCAGTAAGGAGACGGGGTTCGAGGAGTTCCGTCTCACCGCCCGCGACATTCGCTTGCCGATGTGGTTCGGCGACTTTGATATCCTGCTCGATCTCAGGGTCAGCTACACGCCGGACGACAAGACTTTCACCCCAAGCCTGAAGCTCCGTCGCGCCGTGCATGTCCACCTGCGCCCACTTATCTCTCTCGATGCTGCCCTACCGAGTTTCACCCTCTCGGACGTCAACTTGTTTGGTGTTGAAGTACACTGTGAGCTACCCGATGGGCAAGGGCTGCGGCTGGCCACCTCGTTCGATGAAAGCAAGGATGCGTCTGTTACAGGTGCTTCGCGGTTCTTTGAGGTGTGGCGGGTGTACGGCCCGGTGTTGCCATGCTGCGGGGCACGTGGGAGGTGGCAGATCTCCACCTTTTTCAAGAGGGACGGGGACACGCTGTTTGGCTGGGGTATGACGGAAGCGGTGGTGCACTTCCCGCTAAGTGACCAAGTGCTTCTGAACCTGACGTTCAAGGGCGGGGAGCTCGACGCCACCGACTCGGCTAAGACGTGGTCGCTGGCCTTGGGCATGAAGGGGCTATGGTAGATGTACTTACACAATACGGGGATCGGTGATCACGCCGGTCACGGCAGTGGCGGCGGCAGTGGCCGGGGATGCCAGATAGATTTCTGCCTCCTTGGAGCCCATACGGCCCTTGAAATTACGGTTGGCGGTGGACAGGCACACCTCGCCCGGGGCGAGCACCCCCTGGTGCGCCCCCAGGCAGGGACCGCAGCCGGGGTTGAGCACCATGGCGCCGGCCTCGGCGAACTGCGCTAACAGTCCTCGTTCCGCTGCCTGGACCCATACTTCGCGGGAAGCAGGTAGAACCAGCATGCGCACCCCGTCGGCGAGCGACCGGTCGGCCATGATCTCTGCTGCAAGCTCCAGGTCCTCCAGACGGCCGTTGGTACAGGTGCCCAAAAGCACTTGGTCCACCTTCTTCCCTGCCACCTCACTCACGGGAACAGCGTTGTCCACCTGGGAGGGGCAGGCCACCTGTGGGGAAAGCTCCGTCAGGTCATACCGGTGTTGGGCCTCGTAGCTCGCATCTGTGTCCGGATACACGGGGTACAGCTGCCCCTGGACGCGCTTGGTAAGGTAGGAGAGCGTGGTCTCATCCGGGGCCACATAGCCGTTCTTCGCCCCCATCTCCGCGGCCATGTTGGCCAGCACCAGCCTGTCCGCCACGCTCATCCCCTCCAGGCCGGGGCCGGCGAACTCGACGGACATGTACAGCGCGCCATCGGCGCCCAGGGAGCCAATCACCTGCAGAGCTACGTCTTTAGCGGTCACCCGCGGCGGCAGCTCTCCCTCGAAGACGAGCTGCAGGCTAGCCGGTACCTTGAGCCACAGGCGCCCGCTTGCCCACAGGGCGGCCATCTCCGTCCGGCCCACGCCGGCGGCGAACGCTCCTACCCCGCCGTAGGTCGTAGTGTGTGAGTCGGAGCCAAGAACGAGTTCTCCGGGCTTGGCCAGTCCCTCTTCTACGACTACCTGGTGGCACACTCCTCGTCCTGCGTCGAACAGACGGATCCCGTGTTTGCGAGCAAACTCTCTGGCATCGCGATGATTCTGGGCGTGTTCTACCTGGGCTGCCGGGACCACGTGGTCCAGGATGATTACAAATCGCTTTGGGTCGAGTACCCTCTCGACACCGATTCCCCGGAAGGTCTTGGAGATGGCAGCCGTGTTGTCGTGCGACATCCCCAGGTCCGGTTCCACGTCCACGATCTGTCCCGGGGCAACCTGGTCCAGTCCCGCCTTGTCCGCCAACACTTTCTCCGCAAACGTAAGTGGCATCGTTTTATCCCTCCCTGTTCCGCGCTTGCTTTTCCATCATGCCGGTACGGTGTCGAAGCAGATAAAGTCGGCGTGGTGTACTATGGCGCCTTCCGGGGTCCTGGGGGCGTGGCTACCCTCGTGGGAGTGAGCACCGATGATGTGTACGACCTCCGGGGGCAACCCCTCGGCGTAGGCGATGGCGGCTCCGGAGAACGGGTGTCGGACGACCTTTCCCTCGGAGGACTTCCGGAAGCGCCCGTCTGCCTCCTCGATCTCCAGGAGCTTTCCCACGTCGTGTAGGAGGGCCCCGGCGATGAGGATGTCATAATTGAGAGATATCTTCCCGCCCAACACGTCCTGGAATGTCCGGTGCACGTCGCGAGCAATTCTGGTCACCGCGCGCACGTGGTCTGCAAAGGTCAGGCCGGACTCCTTAAGGAGCGTGAACGGAATGCGGACCATGTCCTCCGGTTGCCAACCTCCCTCTTGCAATGCACGCTCGTACGCTGCCAGGACCTTGTCTTGCAGCGACTTGTCTTCGATCCAATCAACCTCAGGGAGCACGTTACGAATGCTATCCTTCATGACCATCCCTCCGCTTTCCTTACTACATCGATCACCGTGCCGTCCCGCCACTGAATGACGGCCACGAGGGTCTCTCCGAACACAGGGCGCTTGGCCTCTCCCACCAAGCGCTCAGCGCCGGCCCGCAGCTCCTCCAACGAGCGCACGGGGACTCCCGCACGCCGGAGATCCTCGGCTAGATCGGCTCTCTTGGGGTTCACCGCCACCCCGCGTTCGGTGACCACTAGGTCCACCACCTCGCCCGGGGTGCTGACGGTGGTCACCCGATCGCGAATGGTTGGGATTCGCCCTCTCAGGGTGGGGATGGTGATTACGGCCACGCCGGCCCCAGCGGCTACATCCTGGTGCCCGCCGATCCCATGCAAAAGCTGTCCGTCGGAATGGGTGTTTACATTCACGTTGAAGCCAAGGTCGACCTCGGTGCCGCCCAGAAAGGCGAAGCCCAGCATATAGGTGGCGCAGCCGAGAGAATCGTAGTCGGCGTAAAAGCCAGGCGTGATTGGGTGGTGCTGGGGATTCTCCCGCAGAGAATCCACGGCCTCCGCGTCGAACGCTTGGCCGTTTAGGATGGCCCCGATCAGTCCCTCGTCAAGCATGTTCACCAGGAAGCGAGTGGTCCCACCGATGGCGAAAGCGCCGCGGACTCCGCGGCGGCCCATGTCCCGAGCGAGGTAGTCCGTTGCGGCAAGCGAAACACCCCCCGCGCCTGCCTGAAAGCTCATGCCGTCTCTGACCAGGCCAGCGCCTTTCACAGCGTCCACAGCCAGCTGGGCTATGCGCAGCTGCGTTGGCGAGCGCGGTATACGCAGCGTACCGGTGACGATACCTGCCGGATCGCCGACTTGGTCGACGACAACCACTTGATCAACATAGCCCTGCTCAATCTCCGGCGGGAGCGCCGGATAGGGCACCAGATGATCCGTCACCACCACCACATGGTCGGCACATTGGGCGTCGATGGCTGAAAAGCCGATTGGCCCGCAGGCGTTGGGACCTTGAATACCGGTGGCGTTTCCGTAGGCGTCGGCGCAGGAAGCAGCTACAAAGGCTACGTCTATGTGTACGTCGCCGCTTTCGATGGCGCGCCACCGGCCCCCGTGAGAGCGGAGCACTGGAGGCTCTGCGAAACTGCCTCCGCCTGAGGCGTAAGCGCCCAGCGGCCCGTTCAGCGAGCCCTCGATGCGGCCTACAACCCCGCCTTCCACGTGCTCAAGCAGCGGTTCGTGACATGGGAACAGCGCCGTGGGGAATAGCCGTAGCCCTCGGATCCCCAGGCGGGCGCATGTGTCGACTACCTGGCAGACAAGCATGTCCCCGTTTCTAAAGGAGTGGTGGAAGGAGATGGTCATCCCGTCCGACAGTCCCGCCTTGCGGATCGCCTCCTCCAGGCTGGGTGCTATCTTATTCGCTCCGGGACGAATGGTCTTGCGGGGCCCTCCCACGCGCCGGCCTTCCGGTGTCGTGGCGAACGCTCCCTGGTACGGACGTACGGGCCGGTCAGCCAGCTTGTCGGGTATCTCACGGCCTGCAGCGTTAACTGGCATTCTCCACCTCCATGCCCAGCTCGTGGGCGACCTCCAGGATGCGCCGGGCGCGGAGCAACACGGGCCGATCCACCATGCTCCCACGGTAGGCTATCGCGCCAGAGCCCCTGCGCTCGGCCTCCTCCGCTGCGGAAACCACACCACGCGCCCAGCTGATCTCCTCCGGTGAGGGGGCGAGCGTCCGGTGCACGCTCTCAATCTGCAAGGGGTGGATCACCCCTTTGCCGTCGAACCCCAACCGGCGCGCCCTATTGGTTTCCTCCACCAACGCCTCTTCGTTCTCCACATTCGCAAACACCGAGTCGGATGCTCCCACGCCTGCCGCCTTCGCCGCGGATACCACCTGCGACCGTGCCCAAAGCAGCGCCTCCCAGTCCCTGCTGCAGCCTACCTCGCGGGTGTAGTCCTCCGCTCCGAAGGCCAGGCACACGACCCGCTCCGACGCTTGAGCGATGTCCGGCGCTGCCAGCGCACCCTTGGGGGACTCGATGATGGGCATTTGCCACAGCCGCCAAGGAAGGCCATACCGGCCCTCGAGTTCGTACAACAGCCCTGCTAACTCTGTGACCTGCACCGCCGTCTCCGCCTTGGGAAGGCAAATCCCGTGCGGCCTTCCTCCCAAGACCACGCGCAGGTCCTCCTTGCCTCCGCGCTCCAGCGGATTGATGCGCACCCACAGTTCCGCATCGCCGAAATCCATTGTCGCCAGCACTCGGCGCACCAGGAAGCGCGCTGCGTCCTTCTCGGAAGGAGCGACCGCATCCTCCAGGTCGAGTAGGACACAGTCGGGCCCGAACGTGTCGGCGAAAGCAAGTGTTCTGGCGTTATTGCCCGGCGTATAGAGGCGGGTGCGGCGAAGTCGGTCCCGCGGAGTGGCACCCCGGTCTACCTGCAACGGTAGAGGCTGGTGGAATGCTTCCCCACCCGTACCCGACCGCCACAGGGCTCCCTCTACGCGGGCGGCGATCACGTGGTCATAGGCGCCGGTTTCCCGGACCTCCAGTTGGGCGCCGGTTTCTCCAAGCCGGTTTACAGACTCTCGCACCACCTCTGCGACCCTCTCTTCATACATGGGGCCTGACTTGGAACGCACCGCCACCTGGACGCCCTCGCCGGGTTGGACGCGGACCAGGGCGTCGGATCTCTCTTCGCTACCGCAAACAGCTTCCCGCTCTACAGGCATGCTTTCCCCCT
>JAWOCQ010000004.1:0-18441 GCA_046483725.1 Candidatus Bipolaricaulota bacterium | reverse complement strand
CTCTGGCACCGGCCCCTTCAATGGGTCCTGGAACACCCGCCCCACCCAGCGAGCGCGGCGATGGGCGGAACGCGAGGTAACGTCCCGCTTGGCTATGTGCACTCGCCCTGCCTCCGGGTGGCGAACTCCGGCGATTATGTCCAGCAGAGTTGACTTCCCAGCGCCGTTGGAGCCGATCACGGTGACGAATTCCTCCGGCTCCACGCATAGAGAGACGCTGCGCAGCGCGTGCACCCGCTGTCCCGGTAGAAAGAAGCTCTTGCTGATGTTTTCGAGCTTTAGGCTCATGACTCCTCCTTCCGCAGCTTCGCCCGGACCACAGGCGTCACCAGCGCCGCCAGAACGACCAAGGCGGTGAGAAGCTTCAAATCCGATGCTGTGAACCCCAAGCTCGCTCCATGACGCAGGGCTACGATGATGGCCCCGCGGTACAGGCACGAACCGAGCAGAGCGGCGCCGGTAGCCCAGATCACCGAGCGAGGCCGGAGGATCATCTCCCCTACAATCACCGAGGCCAAGCCGGCGACGATGGTCCCCACGCCCATGTTCACGTCAGCAAATCCCGAGTACTGAGCGGCGAGGGCCCCGGCCAGGGCTACCAGTCCGTTGGACACCGCCAGCCCGAGCACGACCATGTTCCCCGGGTTGGCGCCGTAGGCCTGGACGACGCCCGGGTTCCCCCCGGCGGCCCGCAACGTGAGCCCAAGCTCGGTACGAAAGAACAGGTCCAACAGCAACTTGGCTGCCAAGGCGGCCAGCAGTGTAGTTGCCAACACAGCCCACGGCGCCGGAAGGGAGATCCAGTCGGCGGTCGCTTGGAGGGCGGAGGGGCGGCCGAGGAGGGACACATTCGGCCGCCCCATGATCCGCAGGTTCAACGAGTACAGCATGGTCATGGTCAGCACGCCTGCCAGTAGGCCTTGGATGCGGAACTTGGTGGATAGGATCCCAGTGAACGCCCCAGCGACGGCCCCGGCGCCCGCCGCGACCAGGCTGGCCGTGAACGGGTCCCTTCCGCCCACGATTAAGGTCGCTGCCAGGGCCGCCCCCAGGGGAAAGGTCCCGTCCACCGACAGGTCCGGAAACCGTAGGACCCGGAACGAGATGTACACACCCAGGGCCATCAGGCCGTACAGAAACCCCTGTTCCAGCGCGTGCACCAGAAGCCCCACTCGTCCTCCCTAGCGGTCCCGTGGCACGAATTCGCTTCCACCGAGGATGATGCCGTTCGCTTGTTCCAGGACGGCCTCAGGGAACTCAATGCCCAATACACCGGCGGTATCCAGGTTCAGCCATATCTGCCGCTCGCCGAACTCGGTGTCCTTCTGGTACACGTGTGGGACCTGTTCAGGAGTCTTGCCCCCGAGAATTTCCAGCACACGCTCGCCGGTCAGCAATCCATGGTTGTAGTAGTCCCACCCTGCGCAGACGAGGGGGCCGCGCGCCCTGCTCTCGGGGTCAGCCATAAGGAAGGGGATCTCCTCAGCGTTGGCCACTTGAACGACGCTCTCCAGAGCTGACACGACTGTGTTATCGGTGGTGACATAGATGGCATCCACTCGGCCTACAAGGGATTGGGCCGCTTGAAGTACCATTGCCGAGCTGTCTGCGGCTGCGGTGACGATCTCCAGGCCCAGCGCCGGGGCCTCCTCTTTGGCCAGCTCGGTGAGATAGGCCGAGTTGGCCTCCCCGGGGTTGTACACCATGCCCACCCGCTGTACTCTAGGATCCAACTCCTTCAGCAGCGCCAGATCAAGAGGGGGATCGATGAGGTCCGATACGCCGGTCACGTTTTCGTATTCCGTAAGGCCATACTCGGCCGGAGCTGTAACCGCGCTGTATACTACCGGCACATCACTCCCTCCGAACACCTGTACAGCCGCTATAGCTGTGGGGGTGGCGATCGCCACCACGAGGTCGGCCCCTCTGTCGCGGAAGTTCTGGGCGATGGAGATAGCCACGGACGTGTCTCCTTGAGCGTTCCCCACAAGCACCTGTAGGTTTTCGCCCTCTACGTAGCCGGCATCGGCCAGCCTATCAACAACGCCCTGTCGTACCGCGTTCAGCGCCGGGTGATCCACGATCTGGCTGATACCGATGGTGATCGTCTCCGCTGTCACAGGCAACGTTAATACTAAGACACACAGTGCTAACATAAGCTGTTTCATTGTCCTCTCCTTTCGGCAAACAAAAAACCGCAAGGAATCTTGCGGTTTGCACGGCGTGGCCTCGTCTACGCGAGGTCACGCACTATATAAACCAATACCAGCTGTAAAAGCGCTCTCGCCCGGTCATCACCTCCCTTCGCAGCACACCCTGGCGTTCCATGATCCGTAGTCTAGCGTGCCGGGGGCCCGGCGGTCAAGTACTCGCTCGGGGGGACGAAGCAGCTCCGACAGCGGGCCTCGTAGCTTTCCTGTCCTCCGACTAGCACTTCCGGACCGCCGGTGGCCGGCTGGCCATCGACCAACCGTTGTGTGCGGGTGGCCGGCTGGCCGCAACACATACAAACCGCGCTCAGCTTCAGAACCTCGTCCGCCAGGGCTAGTAGCACCGGCATCGGGCCGAACGGCTGGGCGCGGAAGTTCTGGTCCAGCCCGGCCACGATCACTCTCTTGCCCGCCTGCACGAGCTCGTCGCACAGAGCTGGAAAATCCGGGCCGAAGAAGTTGCCCTCGTCGAAGGCTATGACGTCCGCTGTATCTGCCTCCCAGCCGGCTGCGCTGCGTAGGTCCTCCAGCATTGGATTCGGAGGTACGCGAAAGCAGGGCAGCGATCTCCCGTGGTGGGCCACCACCTCCTCGGGACAGTAGCGGGTGTCCAGAGAGGGTTTGAAGAGCAAAACGGACTTCTTGGCGATGTGCGCCCGCTCAACTCGCCGCAAAAGCTCCTCTGTCTTGCCGGAGAACATGCAGCCGGTAATGACTTCCAGTCTTGCGGGCATGCGTGGATGGTATCCTCCTCCCGTGGGGATGACAAAGGTGCTGTGGCGGTTGCAGCACGAGAGGGGCATGGGGTAACGTGTCGTGCGCGATGATGCTATTGGGTGAAGCGCGGCGGCCCCAGGGGTGGGGTAAGTACCGTCTGCAGCGGGGGCTAGGGCGGCTGCTCCTGTACGTGCTGCTCACCGCAGGTGCGGTCCTTATGCTGCTCCCGTTCTACTGGATGATCACCACCTCGTTTAAAACCCTGGCCGAAGCGAGAGCGATTCCCCCGATCTGGCTTCCCTACCCACCGGGCTTCGAGAGCTACGTCGACGCCTGGCATGCGGCACCGTTTGCCCGTTACTTCTTCAACTCCGCCTTCATCTCCAGCATGACCATGATCGGCGAGGTCATCACCTGTATCTTCGCCGGCTACGCGTTTGCCAAGATGAAGTTCTTTGGAAAACACGTGCTGTTCATGATGGTTCTGGCTACGTTCATGATCCCCGGGCATATGCTGCTTGTGCCCAGCTATGTGCTGATCCGCGGGCTAGGGTGGTTCGATACCTACTGGGCGCTGATCATGCCCTGGGTGACCTCGGCGTTCGGCATTTTTCTTATGCGGCAGTTCTTCCGCACGCTTCCCGATGAGCTGTGGGACGCGGCGCGGATGGACGGCTGCCCCCGGCTGCGCTACGTGCTGCAAATCGCGGTTCCACTGGTACGTCCGGGCATCGCTACGGTGGCGCTCTTGCAGTTCATCAACTCGTGGAACTCATTTCTGTGGGTCCTGGTCATGACCGACAGCCCGCATATGCGTACTGTTCCGGTAGGGCTCCGCTTTTTCCAGATGGAAATGGGAACTGAGTACCCTATGCTTATGGCGGCGAGCACCATGGCGATTGTCCCCATCATTATCTTGTTCTTCTTCGCGCAAAAGCACTTCGTGCGTGGGTTTGCCAGGACAGGTGTTAAATGACAAAGGAGGTGAGATTTGGCAGTAGCGGTGAACTAAGAAACTGTGCCCTTAATGGGAGCGAAACAGCAAAACACCTCGGAGGTGAGCGATGGGCAAGTTTTGTGCAGTGATGTTGGCGGGGCTGTTGGCCCTGGGAGTAGCAGGTTTCGGCCAGGTGGAGATTACGTTTTGGCATGCGATGGGTGTCGGGCACGCTCCGGCGTTGGAGCAGCTGGTACAGGACTTCATGGGCGAGAACCCAGAGGTGACTGTCGACCTGGTCTATCAGGGAGGCTACGGGGACCTGTCCACCAAACTGCTGTCAGCTGTGGCAGCGGGGACCCCACCGACCATGGCCCAGCAGTACGAAAACTGGACCACGCAGTGGGTGGACGCGTTGGCCGATTTGGACCAATACATGGACGCCGAGGCGTTAGATGACGTCCATGAGCGGTTTGTGCAGGAGTTCGACGGCCGCCTTGTTACGGTCCCGTTCAACAAGTCGATCATCATCTTGTACTACCGCAAGGACTTGGTTCCTGAGCCGCCCACCACTTGGGAGGAGTTCCTGGACATGGCCGCGGAGCTCACCGTGGTCGAGGATGGCGAGGTCGTGCAGTATGGCACGGGGCTGCGCCCGCCGAACGTGGAGATCTTCTTGATGTTCCTCGAGCAGGTCGGGGGCTCGATTCTGTCCGAGGACTGGACCGAGGTCACCATTAACGACGAGCGGGGGGTGGAGACAGCCGAGTTCATGGCCGAGCTTTCGGAGTACGCGCTGGTGCAGGGAGGCTATCTGTCCGAACCCTTCGGCGAGGGTGCGATCGCCATGTTCGTGGACACCTCGGCCGGCTATCCGTACAACCTGAGCGCCGCCGAAGGCGGAGGGTACGAGATGGGTGTGTCCACCGTTCCTTATCGCAACGATCCCGCCTCTATGGTCCAGGGGACGAACCTGGCCATCTTTGAGATGGGGCAGAGCCAGGAGCAGGTGCAGGCTGCTGGGGAACTCATCGAGTTCCTCCTCCGGCCGGAGAACACTATCTACTGGGCGCAGGAGACCGGTTATCTCCCGGTGACCACCAGGGCGCTGGAGTCAGCGCTGTGGGAGAGTTACTGTGAGGACAACCCCGAGCGGGGTGTGATGACCGAGGAGTTCCTCGCCGGCGGTTTCGGCCAGATTCTGCACCCGGACTACTGGGATATGCGCTCACTCATGCAGGAGTACTACGAACTTCTGCTGATGGGCGAGATGGGGCCCGCGGAGGCGCTGGATGCGCTGGCCGATGAGATCGAGTTCCTGATCCAGTAAGGACCTGGATCCCGGGGAGGGGGCGCAGGCCCCCTCCCCTGCGATTCTCATGATGAGGCCGCGCAGAGGACTGCGAAACCCGAGGTTGTGGCGGGAGTCGGGGGAGGCGTACCTATACCTCCTTCCGGCCTTCTTCATCATGAGCATGTTCGTCTTCTACCCGTTCATCAACGCGCTTGTGTTGAGCTTCCAAGAGGTGGACCTCGTCGCGCGGGTGGACGGTGAGCTGGTCCCCTTTTATCGGCAGTTCGTCGGGCTGAGCAACTTCCAAAGGCTGTTCGGCGACCGGCACTTCATCCAGGCGCTCCGAATTACATCGATCTATGTCGGAGTATCGGTTCCACTTACGATAGGGCTGGCGTTGGTGTTGGCTACGGCGCTCAGTCAAGCACTTCGCCTGCGCCCGTTTTTCCGCTTGGCCTTCTTCATCCCCTACATCACCCCGGTGGTCGCGTTGGCCATGGTGTGGACGTGGATCTACCATGACCGGGTGGGTTTGCTCAACTATTTCCTGCAGCTACTAGGATTCAGTCGTGTCCGATGGCTGAATGATCCAGCGTTTGCCGTACCGGCTATCGTGCTGTTCAGTGTGATGCGGTACGTGGGCTACCAGGCGCTGATCCTGCTTGCCGGGATGCAAAACATCGATCGGACTTACTACGAGGCGGCTATAGTTGATGGGGCCACCCCTTTGCAGGCATGGAGGCGCATTACGGTGCCGCTTCTCACTCCGCAGCTTTTCTTTGTCTTTTTGATTTCGTTGATGAGCGCCTACAGGATTTTCGATGAGGTATTTATCCTGTTTGCTGGAACACCCGGTCCATTGGGGAGCGCACGTACGATTGTCATTTACTTGTATAACCAGGCGTTTGTGGACTTTCGGTTCGGTCAGGCTGCTGCCGCATCGGTGGTGCTGTTCGGAATAATCTTCGTGCTGGCGCTGTTCCAGATCACGGTCACCCAGCGGAGGGTCCACTACGACCAATAGCTAGGCTGCCTTCCCCGCAGCAGGCAAGGAGGGATTCATGTTCAAGCGTTTGCTGATGCCGTTGGTACTCCTGGCATGTGTGGCATGGATAAATCTGGGAGGGGCGACAGCTCCCGCCGACGCGATGGAGGCTTATGTCCTTCGGGTAGTGGATGGCGATACAGTGGACGTGCGGATCTTCGATCCCGTGTCCGGAGTGATGATGCGGGAACGGGTTCGTCTGCTGGGGTTCGATGCTCCGGAGCTCGGTGAGCCGTTTGCCTATGATGCGACGCAGTTTGTGCGAGATCTTGCCCGTCGGTCCGAGGCAAGGCTGGAACTGGATGAGCAGCTGAGGGACCGACATGACCGCTTGTTGGCACATCTGTGGGTGGAGGTGGACGGGGAGTGGCTGCTGGTCGGGGAAGAGCTGCTGAAAGCCGGACTTGCGCGGACGCTGTTCATCCCCCCCAACGACATGTACTGGGACCGGCTGCGCCGGGCGGAGCTGGAGGGAAAGATCCGCGGCGTAGGGCTGTGGGGGGAGTACGTGGGACCGCTTTCTATCAGGGGGATGGAGAAGGACATTGTTCGTTACGTGACTGAGATCGTCGCCGTGCGGTTCGAGCTGGCCGATGTGGAGGAGGCTTCTGCGGGGGCGGTGCTGCACGCGGGAGCTTCGCGATACGGTTTCCACGTACAGGTGAGTGAACGGGCCTGGAGCAAGCTGGCGCCTATGGTGCAGGAGGCAGTGGGAAGCAGTTTTGAAGTCCGGGGAGAGCTCGACTGGTCTGGACTGGAGGAAGGCCCGTTTATCGAGGTGGAGATAGCCGATCAGGTCGAGCTTGTTCAGGAGTGGCCGCGGGGGGCATTCGTCCATGGGCCTTACACCGGGGCCCCGGAACACGCAGCGCTCACAGTTTCCTGGACAGCTGAACCGCCGCTTCCGGCGCGGGTGGAGTACAGCCCGTGGGAGGAATACGAAGAATCTGGCAAGCTGATTTTCTCAGAGAGCTACTCCCCGCAACAGACGGAAGACAGAGAGACGGCACACGTGACATTGGAGGGTCTCGGTCCAGACACGCGCTATGCCTATCGGGTCGTCCTGGAGGATGAGGGCGCGGAACAGGTGAGCCCGGTGGGTACCTTCCGCACGGTCCCTCCGCCCGGGGAGGAGATCTCGTTCGCCGTCATCGCCGATACCCAGTGTCAGTGGGAGGGGCTGAACCGAATCAGGCTTGTCGGGGACGCCTTGGCGGGGGATGAACAAGCGTTTGACTTCATCCTCCACGGAGGGGACCTGGTGGAGAGCCCCACGCCCAGGTATTGGGATCATTTCTTCCTTTCTCTGTCGGAAGCTTTCCTTGAGGCTCCATTACTCCCCGTGTTGGGCAATCACGAGCGTAACTCCCGCTCCTACTACGAGCTGTTCACTCTGCCCCCCGGAGGGGGGAGAATGGACAAACGCTGGTGGGCGTTGGAGTTCGGCGACGTAATGGTAGTGGGCCTGGATACCAATGTGAGTCGCCCCGGTGATTTCACCGCACAGGCACAGTTCGTGCGGGAGAAACTGTCCGGCGAACACGAGCACCGATTTGCTATCTTACATCACCCTGTGTACTCCTCGGACGCGATCTATGGCCCGGGCATGGAAGGGCTGCAGAATCTGTTCCATCCGCTGTTCACCGAACTCGGAGTGGATATCGTGTTCAGTGGCCACGCCCATAACTACGAACGGATCGAACGCGATGGTGTTACCTATCTGATGGTAGGAGGAGGAGGGGCTACGGTACGCCCGCTGGCCGACGAACGTGTGCCGGGCTCTGTCATGGCCGACGACGACCACCTGTTCTACGTGAAGCTGACCACCGGTCCGGCGGGGATCGAGGTGGACGTGGTGGCAGTGGCCGAGCAGGTAAACGGCACGGTGGTATCCGCTTGGGGCCTTCTGGACGAGTTCAGCCGGTAAGGGGACAGTCCCCTATATGGTCGGGACGACCGGATTTGAACCGGTGACCTCTGCCTCCCCATGGCAGCGCGCTACCAAGCTGCGCTACGTCCCGTGTCGTGTATATGTTATCCTGCTATTGGCCAGGGCGCCAAGAGCGCCGCGCAGGCCCGGTCTAGGCCAGCTTGGCTCGCAGGCGGCTGGAGAGGTAGTCGATCGCCCAAACCAGAACCACGATAAGCAGCATCACCGTGCCGGCCTTCGACCAGTGGTGGCCTTGGAGGTAGGCGTACAGGCGCTGACCGATGCCCCCGCCTCCCACCACACCTACCACGGTGGCCATCCGGATGTTGATATCCCAGCGGTACAAGGTGAAGGAGATGTACGGGTTGATGATCTGGGGCAGGACTCCGTAGCGAAGGACGGCCAGCCTTCCTCCTCCCGTGGCCGTGATCGCCTCGGGAAGCCCGGGATCGATGCTCTCCAGTCGCTCGGCGTACAGTTTGGTGAGATCGGCGATGGAGTGTACCCACAGGGCGAGTACGCCGGCCAGAGGGGCCCTGCGTGCGGCCACCCACACCAGGAAAACGATGGCCCACACGATCGGTTCGATTGAGCGCATTATGCTCAGGCCACCACGAAGCACAGTGTAGGTGAGGCGTCCGGCAGGCCCGCGCATGAGGTTCCGCGCAGACATGAAGCTCAGGGGCACGGCCGCCAATACGGCAAAGGCCGTGGCCAGCACCGCCATGTACACCGTCACGATCAAGTCCTGAACGCTGACCACTAGAATGCTGCTGTCCGGCTTGACCAGGGCTCTCCAGAACCGCAGCGTGCGCCAGGCCTCTCCGAACAGGCGCTGCAGGTTGGTCCAGGTGATGGTGACACCGACGGCGGCCACCACGATCGCCGCAAGCAGGGCCGCCACGTACAGGCCGGCGGTGGTCCGGTACCAAGGAGGGGGCTTGACCCCCTCGGATTTCACCTCGCCGGTCCGAATACCGGACAGGCGTTCGTGCCATGCTGGCTCCCACAACAGCCCGCACAAAGGGACAACGGATATATGCCAAGCCAAAAAATAGATCAGGCGCTGGCTGAAACGCGGTGCAGTGCCGTCCTTGGTCAGCAGCTGCTTGCGAGCCATCTTCCGGCCCAGCGAGCTTCCAAAAGCTTGCCACAAGGCTCCGAGCTCCACCACGCACAGCCCGAATACCCACCAGGGGACCGCGGTGTAGGCGATCTCGCCGGTCGTGTACCACACATAGATGTAGCTCACCAGGACCCAGAGGAGGCCAACGGCTGCCACGTCCAGCAGCGCCGTGGACAGCCGTCTCCCGAGCATCCCCAGTCGCTCGCTCAGGATGCCGGCCAACCCGGCGGGCGTGGTCCAGGCAGGGCGCTCGCTTACCAGGCCGTCGGGGTACGCTCGCATCAGGCGATCCTCTCCCGGAGTCGGCCGCTGATGTAGTCCATGGTCCATACCACGGCGACGATGACCATGACCACCGCACCGACCTTGCTCCACGCTCCCTCGTTCTTATAGAAGAAGAGCATGTCGCCGATCCCCCCTCCGCCGACTAGGGCGATGATCGTGGACATGCGCACGTTGATGTCCCATCGGTACAGGGTGAACGCCCATGCGCTCGGCAGGACCTGGGGGATCACCGCATACCGCACCACTTGCCACCGGCTCCCTCCGGTGGCCACGATTGCTTCCAGGGGCCCGGGATCGATCGATTCCACCTGTTCGGAGTAGAGCTTGCCGAGCGCGGCGATTGTGTGGATGGTCAGGGCCAGCACGCCCGCGAAGGTTCCCCAGCCCACCCACACGGCGAACACCGAGGCCCACAGGATGGTCTCGATCGAGCGGAACACGTTGAAGAAGCCCCGCACAAGGGAATACAGCCCCCACCCCACCGCATTGAACCCCATGATGTTGCGCGCGCCCATGAAGGACAGGGGAAACGCTGCCATCCCCCCGAGGACTGTGGCCAGCAGGGCCATGAAGATCGTGACCACCACGAGGTCGAATATCGAGTAGGAGAGGCCTCTACGAGCGAACACCGGATCGGGGTGGAACAGGTACTCGAAGTCGGGCGAGACCAGTTGGCCCCAAATGCGCCCTGCCTCGGGAGCTCTGCGCACCAACACGGGTATGTTGACCCCAATGATCAGCCATCCCAGAAGCACAGTGAACGCGATGAGGAACACGGCCACTACGCACCATTGGGTCCTCCAAGCCCGCCCGGCCACATCGGCCGAACGCTTGGCCATGGGGCCCACCTGGGTTCGGGTCAGGCGATCGTGCCCGAGCCGCCCCCGGCGAGACCACATCGTGACCGGTACAGAGAGGATTCCTAGGTGCCAGCTCAACCCTCTGAGGATACGCTGAGCGAGCTTCGGGCGGTTGCCCTCCGCATCGGTGACCCCCATCCCCAGGGCACGTAGGCCCAAGCTCCATCCCAGGGCGCGGCTCCACACGGCGAGCTCCATCGTCCCCAGAATCGCCAAGGGCCACCCCCAGGGGGGCAAGGTCAGCGTCCCGTACCAGTCCACGTGAACGGTGTACCAGTAGTGGTTGAGCAGGTACATGATCCCGTAGGCCACGTAGCCCCATACGATCCAGTCCACGAGGAAGGAGAGCACGCGCTTTCGCCACTGGGCGGGCAGCAGCAAGGTCCGTCCTGCTCGCTTCAGCGTTGCTGTGCGGTCAGCCATAGACGTTCCTTGTGCTTCCGGTGTTGGGCGGGAGAGCCGGGGACATCAGCTGATCTCCACTTCCTCCGCCTCTTCGCCGTATATCTCCTTAAACTTAGTGTTGTCTATCTCCTCCGGGGGGCCGTCGAAAACCTGCTCGCCGTCCTTGAGGGCGATGATTCGTGTTCCGTACCGGCGAGCCAAAGACAAAAAGTGAAGGCTGGCGATGACTGTTACCCCGTGCTTGCGGTTCATCCACTCCAGATACTGCATGATTGAGTGGGACGTCGCCGGGTCCAGGGAAGAGACCGGTTCATCGGCAAGAAGGAGCTGTGGCTGTTGCATCAACGCACGGGCAATTCCCACCCGCTGTTGTTGTCCTCCTGATAGCTCGTCGGCGCGCGTGTAGGCTTTCTCCTGCAGCCCTACGCGTTCCAGGTTCTCAAAGGCCATCGTGCGGTCCTGGGAGGGAAACAGCCCCAACATCGCACGCCAAGCCGGAAGATAGCCCAGCCGTCCGGTGAGGACGTTGGTCATCACGCTCGAACGGCGAATAAGGTTGAACTGCTGGAAGATCATGCCCATTGTTCGCCGCACCCTGCGCATCCTGGCCGCGGAAAGCCTTGTCAGCTCGAGGCCGTCGAGGGAGATCCGCCCCGAGGTAGGTTCGATCAGCCGGTTGACGCAGCGAAGGAGCGTGGACTTCCCGGAACCGGAAAGGCCGATCACCACCAGAAACTCCCCCTTGTCCACGGCGAATGAGAGCTCTCTTAAGGCGAGAACTTGTCCCCTTTCGTAGACCTTGGTGAGCCTATCGATCTCCAAATACGGCTTGCCCATGGCGTCCATTTTACGCGAGAAAGGTGGGGGAGGGAGATCCCTCCCCCACCTGGGGTCCGCTCAAGCCGGTGAACTAACGCTCGGGGTTGGGGAGCCCCACGAGTTCACGGTAGTTGTCGTAGTAGGAGTCGTCGATTTCCTCGACCTCGTCCCACTCATAGAAGTTGGGGTCGCCCCACAGCTCCGCCCCCTCCTCGGTGCTGATGTGATCGATGATGGCCTGAACGATCTGGTCTTGGAAGTCCTCGGGAAAGTCGGGGGAGAACGCGATGCAATCGTTGGGGATCGGGCCGATGACGTCGACGATGCCGACCTTCTCCATGATCTCCCAGTAGTCACCGTAGAGCTCCGTCTGGGCCACTGCGTAGCGTATGTCCCGAATCTCACCACGGATGACCTCGGGGTAGAGCTCTTCGTTCCAGCGATCCCATACCCAAAGCTCAGGATCCATGCCGAACTCCCAGCGGAAACCGGCCTCGTCCAGGCCGTCCTGGTACGCCTCCGGAGGAATGGGCGGCGAGCCGTACCCGGTGCCGAAGTCCCCCTGTTCCTCGACCAAGGCGATCATGGTGTTGGTGTGTCCGCCGGACTTGACCACGTCGGCAACCTCGATCCCCTCGTTCTCGAACAGCATCTCGGGGAAGCGGTACCCCGACGTGGAACCTTCGTCGTTGTAGATCCAGACCTTGCCCTCAAGGTCCTCCAGTTTGCGGATCCCCGAGTCCCGCATGGCGTAGATGCTTGCGTAGTAGTAGGGGTAGCCATAGCGGACGGAAGCCAAGCGAGCGCTGGCCTCGAAGTCTGTCTCCACGGAGATGCGGGCGTACTGGTCGGTGGTGGGAGTGCCCATTACATCGCCCTCCGCGGCCTTGAATGCCTCGATCAACGCTGCGTAGTCGGGCATCACCCTGGGCACGATGTACAGCCCGGTCATTTGGCCGATGTCCTCGGCGATCTCCGTGGCGATCTCCTCGATGACGCCGGGATGGGTGGAGGGTGGGAAAACCCATGTGATCGGATTGCCCCGGGTGCCGATCTCGGCGAACCCGACGCTACCTAGGGCCAGGAGGCCCACCAACACGACTGCTGCGACTTTGCTCATGCTACCACCTCCTAGTGGTCAGGGGCATCTTACCCCCCCGTGGGCTCGATGAGCCAGCGCTCTCTTGTCCGTGGGAAGTGCTTCGCCGGGCGACAAGGGCTTGGCTCCCCAGGCCCCCGGCTCGGAGCCTGCTCTGGATACGGTGGAACCGCTGCGCACGGGTGTACACCCGAGGAAACGGTCCAGGGCCGCAAGTGGCGCCACGATGGCTCGAGGGGTAGGATCGCGATCATGGATCTGCAAAAGATGGAGTCGGGGGTCAGGTTGGTGTTGGAGGGGTTGGGGAGGGAACACCTCCCGGCGGAGGTGTGGGAGCGCACTCCCCGACGCGTGGCCGATATGCTGGCTGAGCTGTGCGCCGGAATCGGCGAAGCACCAGAGAATCAGCTGGGAAGCGTATTTGAGGAGTCGTATGATGAGATGATCGCCCTCAAGGACATCCCGTTCCACTCGCTCTGCGAGCATCACCTGCTTCCGTTTGTCGGCCGGGCAGGCGTAGTCTATGTTCCCAAGGCGGGCCGGGTGGCCGGGGCGAGCAAGCTGGCCCGGGTGGTGGCCGTGGCCGCAGCACGGCCGCAGCTTCAAGAGCGGCTTACCTCTCAGGTGGCCGACGCGTTGATGGAACGGTTTAATCCGCATGGCGTGCTCGTTTACGTGGAGGCAGAGCATATGTGCATGTCGCTGCGGGGAGTGCGCAGTTCGGGTAGCCGCCTGGTGACATCCGCGATTCGTGGCCACTTGCGCACGAATGCGGCTGCGCGTGAGGAGGCGCTGGCGATCATCCGTCGATCCTGAGGCGTTCAAGCCGCGGGTCTGCCGGGGAAAGCGCTGTCACCCGCAGCTTGCGCTCTTCTCCGTCCCGCCGGGCGAGGAGGGTGACTTCGGAGCCGGGCGGCGCGTCCGCGTAGCGGGCGGCAAGGCGGGCAGTGAACTCCAATTCTTCAGCCGAAGGCTCCCCCTCCACCAGCGCCGTTGGACCTGGGATTTCCGGGAAGGTCATGGTCCACCGCCCCTGGGAGAACCTCGATAGCACCGCGTTTTCCTGTTCGTCCCGTCCGATGATTGCCACGGTCTTCTCCGAGAGGCGAAAATGCCTGCCGTGTCGGAGCAAGGCAAACGCCTCCCGATCGAGGGCCTGCGGGTCTCGATGGCGAAAGGCATCCTGCAGCCGCCGAGCGTAGCTTTTTTCCAGGAGGATGCAGCATCCCCCGCTGGGCTGGGTGAACTCCTCGATCCCCCATTGGGCGGCGAGCTCAAGCTGGCGCCTTCGGGAACGCCCCTGTATATCCAACCAGTCATCTCTCCTAACCCAGCCTTGTTTTTCCGGGTGGGTAGGCCCAAGCAGGCGACCTGATAGGGGGCGCACAAGGCGGTCCTCGAGCCCCGACTCCCGGGCCACCAGATTCAGAGCGCGGCGGTGCTGGGACATGGGGCGCTGACCAAGCACCTCGCCGCTGACCACGAATTCCGCGCCTTCCTCGTCCATGAGTTCGGCGGCCTTGTTGAGGAGGAACACGCGGCAGTCTAGGCACGGGTTCATCGCGGAGCCGTATCCGTGTTTGGGGTGACGCACGACGTCGAGGTACTCCTCCGAGGCGTCCATCAGTCGGATCGGAATGTCCAGTCTGTGGCCAGTTGCCAACACGGTGTCGCACCGTCCCTGGCCGGTGCAAAATCCGGTGGATATGTTCAGCCCGATAACTCCGAAACCCAAGCGAGCGGTCAGCGCTGCAGCCAGGGCGGAGTCAAGGCCTCCGGAAAGCAGGGCAATGGCGCTGGGCTTTACCATACATCGAGTATCATAATCTTTGGTGGCGTGTCCACTGGATCTTGATAAGTGGTGCACACGTCGTTCATGGAGTTGCGAGTACTGTTTGCTTGGTGAAAGATCAGCGAGAGAGGTGAGGAATAGATGAAACGTGCTTTGGGTATGGCTTTGGCGGCGGTTCTGATGACGACAGCGCTCGGGGCGCTAGGGCAGGGTGTCCAGGATGAGATCGCGGCCTCCAGACAGTCGGCAGTAAAGGAGGCCATCGGGAGCGTGGCACCGGCCGTGGTGCGGATCGACGCCACCCGACAAGTGGCCACTCGGTGGGACGAGCTGTTTGAGGACCCCTTCCTGCGACGGTTCTTCGGCGAACCCGAGGAGCGGGACCGGGTGGCCACGGCGGTCGGCTCCGGGTTCATTGTGGAGTACGAGGGGAACAGATATGTGCTCACCAACGCCCACATTGTGGAGAGGGCGGAGTCGATACGGGTCACGGCCCAGGATGGCACCACACTCGCGGCAGAGCTTCTGGGCAAGGACACCTGGCTGGACTTGGCTGTCCTTGCCCTGGAGGATGAACGGGATTTGCCTACGGCCTCTTTGGGCGAGCCGGCCGACCCGGAAGTCGGCGACTGGGCGATCGCCATTGGAAATCCTCTTGGACTGGACTATACGGTGACCATGGGGATTATATCGGCGCTTGACCGGTCGGTGCCGCGTCCTGACGGTACTGGCGTTTTCCGTCGCATGATTCAGACCGATGCGGCGATCAACCCGGGGAACTCCGGAGGACCGCTGGTGAACGCCCACGGCGAAGTGATGGGGATGAATACCTTGATTGCTCGCGGCACAGGCACGGGAATAGCGGTGGAGGGCATCAACTTCGCCGTGCCGATGGGTGAGATCCGCCGCGCCCTCCCGGGGCTTATCGAAGAGGGCAGGGTCACCCGGGCCTGGCTCGGGGTGGTCATTCAACAGCTCCCGGCGGATGCTGAGGAGAGATTTGGGGTCCCGGCACGCCAAGGCGTCCTTGTGGCGGACACGGTGAGTGATGCTCCCGCCGGCGAGGCGGGTATAGAGCCCGGAGATGTGATTGTAGATGTCGACGGATTGCCCGTGCGGAACATAGACGAGCTGCAGAGCGAGATCATGTACCGTCGGGTCGGTGAGGTCGTGGATGTGGGCATCGTCCGAGATAGGGAGGAACTGACCATCGAAGTCGAACTGGGCTCTCGCCCGGAGGATCCGACTGGGGTGGAGCCGGAGCCAGAGGAGGACGAGCAGCAGGTAGAACCAGAAGAAGGGCACTCGGCCTTCGGGCTGGGGGTACGGGCCATCACCCCTGAGCTCATGGACCGGTACAATCTCGATCGCTTGGAAGGTGTCGTGGTTGTAGCTGTGGATCCTGGTTCCCGAGCCTACTGGAGCGGAGTCAATGAAGGGGACCTGATCGTGGAGGTGGACCGCCAGTCTGTGGCCTCCGTGGAGGACTGGAACGAGCTAGTGGAAGAGATGGATGAGGACGCGGACGTGGCGCTTACGGTAATCCGCGGCGGGCACCGGAACTTTATCTTCATACCGTAGTGCGGTTACAATAAGGCGCGTAGTCGGAGAGTAGCGCAGTTTGGTCAGCGCGCAGCGTTCGGGACGCTGAGGCCGGCGGTTCAAATCCGCCCTCTCCGACCAGCTGCATGGGGAAAGGCGGGGCGGGGTGAAGGTCTACATCAGCGTGGATATCGAAGGCGTGACCGGCGTTTCGCACGGGGACGAGACCCGGAAAGACAAGGCTGACTACCAGCCCTTCCGCGATCAGATGGCCGCCGAGGTGGCCGCCGCCTGTAGAGGAGCATTTGCAGCCGGTGCAGGTGAGGTCTGGGTCAAGGACGCCCACGGGTCCGGCCGGAACCTGCGTCCAGGCGATCTTCCCCGCGGCACCCGCCTCATCCGCGAGTGGAGCGGGAGCCCACTGAACATGATGCAGGAGATCCAGCAAGGCTTCGACGCCGCCCTCATGGTGGGCTATCACTCCGGCGCCTCCTCCGGGGGGAACCCCCTTTCGCACACGTATTCAGGGTCGATGGTCGAGGTCAAGCTGAACGGCCGTCCCGTCTCCGAGTTCGTGTTGAACGCACTCGCCGCCGCTCAGCACGGGGTGCCGGTCGTGTTCCTCTCCGGCGATGCGGCCCTGTGTGAGACGGCCAAAGATCTGATCCCGGCGATCACCACAGTGGCTGTGATGGAAGGCATCGGCTCTTCCACGGTGAGCATCCACCCCGAAGAGGCGGTGGAGGAAATCGGGGCGGGGGTGACTCGCGCTCTCCGGGGCCGAGTCTCTGAGTGCCTTCCTCCCATCCCCGACGAGTTTTCCCTGGAGGTCCGCTCGAGGAGCCATGGCAAGGCATTCGAGCTTGGGTACTACCCTGGGGCCCGGCAGGTGGATCCGGTCACGGTGGTCCTCGAGTCCGAGGACTACACAGACATCCTCCGGTTCTTCCTGTTTGCCATCTAGCCGGGGGTTAAGCTCTGAGGCAGCGACTCTCACGGACGCAGCCAAATGTTGGTCATTGACGCCTCTGTCCGGGCTCCGTAGAATCTTCACAGCGAAGGGAGTGTGCGACCGCGTTACAGCCGCGCCCCGCGCCAACATGGAACAAAGAACATGGAACCGCGAACGCGGGTATAGCTCAATGGTAGAGCACCGGCCTTCCAAGCCGGTAACGCGGGTTCGATTCCCGCTACCCGCTCCAGGGCTTATGGAACGCGCGCCCGTAGCTCAGTAGGACCAGAGCAGCGGCCTTCTAAGCCGCAGGTCGGGGGTTCGAGCCCTCCCGGGCGCACCAGGGGAGCGTAGCTCAGAGGTAGAGCACCGCGCTGTGGCCGCGGTTGTCGCGGGTTCGAGTCCCGTCGCTCCTCCCAGCACAAAGTACTTGCGCCCGTAGCTCAACGGATCAGAGCATCGGCCTTCGGAGCCGAGGGTTGGGGGTTCGAATCCTCCCGGGCGCACCAGGGCGCGAAGGTGGCGGAATTGGCAGACGCGCTGGCCTTAGGAGCCAGTGCCCTCTGGGCGTGCGGGTTCGAGTCCCGCCCTTCGCACCAGCCTTGAAGCGGGCAGGGGCAGGGCCCTATAATCCCAGGGCAAGCGGGAATAGCTCAGCTGGTAGAGCGCCACCTTGCCAAGGTGGAGGTCACGGGTTCAACCCCCGTTTCCCGCTCAGGCCATCTACGCCGGGGTGGCGAAATTGGCAGACGCAGAGGACTTAAAATCCTCGGAGCGAGTGCTCGTGCGGGTTCGAGTCCCGCCCCCGGCAGGAGCGGGGTGGAGCAATTCGGAAGCTCGCCGGGCTCATAACCCGGAGGCTGGTGGTTCGAATCCACCCCCCGCAACCAGAGCGGCGGTGTAGCTCAACCGGTAAGAGCGCGCGGCCCATAACCGCGAGGTTCAGGGTTCGACTCCCTGCACCGCCACAGGAGGAGTCGCGGGAACGGGCAGGCAGGGTGTCTGCGTTGCCTGGCCGGCGACTCTTGCCTGTTAGGGGATGTAGCTCAGTTGGGAGAGCGCCGCGTTCGCAACGCGGAGGTCGGCGGTTCGAGCCCGCTCATCTCCACCAAGGGGTCAAATCTTGAATTTGGGTGTCAGAAGCCCCCTATGTGTCTCATGCCGCTACACGCTGCACAAGATCGGTACATTTCTCCCCGCCATGCTCTGCTTTTGGGGATAATGAGACAAATCGGCCACGGGTGGCACCCACATTCAAGACCTGAACATCCCGCTAGGATTTTCAACTAGGCCGTGCGTCATGTAGCTCGTACTCCCGTCCCTGTTTGATCATCGACCACATGACCCGAACGAGGTGTCTGCCGAGCGCTCGCACGGCCTGATTGTGTGTCTTGCCTTCGACTCGTTTCCTTTCGTAATACGCTCGTG
>JAWOCQ010000026.1:0-4568 GCA_046483725.1 Candidatus Bipolaricaulota bacterium | reverse complement strand
CTCAACCACCTCAACACCGTCGGGCTCCCTGTACTCGCCGACCACACAGAGTACCCCTGCCACCTCAACCTGTTCGCGTACCCGGAACACGCGTCCCCCCGGGAGCTGGTAATCCTCGCCCACCTCCAGGATATCCGGCCTGAGCAAATCGGTAGACACCACACTGAGGGCCACCTCAGTCCCCGGTACCTGTATGCCCAAAGCCAACCCGAGAAAACTGAGCAACCCCAGCTCCTCAGCTGTACCCCGCGCCGCCACCTCCAACTGCACGCCAAACTCGTCGGCCTCCCGCGTCACCCTGAGGGTCATCGTCTGTTCGGGGGGGATGTCCTCTCCGGCCAGACGCCATGTCATCACCGTTGTTCCTGAGGGGAACTCATCTAGCTCCACCTGTGCCCAGCCGCACGAGCCCCACAGTGGCAGCGACAGCACGAGTATCGCAAAGACCTTAAGTGTCGTCATATTGCTCACCTCCCGGGGCCGCTTGGCCCCTCATTCCCGCTCCTGCCAGCGCTCTCAGCAGCCGCAACGCACTCCATCGCAACAGAATCAACACGCCAATCCCTACTATGAGGAATTCAACAAAGCGGTACACCACAGAGAAGGCGACAGCACTGCTCGCCCGAATGCCCAGCAGTTTAAAGATACCTATTCTTCCACCTTCCGCAATCCCGAGGCCACCGGGCGTAAGCCACAGTATGGTAGTCAGGAACACGTTCAAAGTAAAGTACAGCGACAGCTGACTGAACGAGAACACCGTTCTTTGCGTGAAGTAGAAAAACACCTGAGGACGTAGAAAGTTCAGGAACACCAGCAGAAGTTGCAGCGCAAGCGCAATCAATGTGTGACTAAGCCGGAACCGAAGCGCCCGGTGAACCTCCCCTTCCATCTCCGCCACCCGGTCGGCCGCCCGCAGCATCCGCTCACGTCCTGGCGCCCGCCGAGATAGCATCGCTAGTCCCCGCGAGAGAAGACGCCAGTCTCCGACAAAAGAAACCAGCGCCAACGTGAGGAACACGGTGATGATCCCCAATCCCACCGCTACCGCCTGCTTGTCGCCCGAACTAACGTTGCCCGAGGCGATGACGAACCCACCACCCATGATGGCAATTCCGATCAAAGCCATCGCCGCCACCAAACGTTCCAGCACCACCGTTGCCATTACCAACGACATGGGGACCCCGGCTCGATCAGCCACAACATAGGCGCGCACCGGTTCCCCCCCCAGGTGCATGGACGGGGTCAAATAGCCAACGGAGAAGCCGCTGACCAGCGCCCCGGCTAGCGTCTTCCAGGGCACACGAACCCCGGCGGACCGCAGCAGCACAAACCAACTCAACAGCCAAGCCGCGAACACTGCAATCAGGTTGCCCACGATCGCCAGGATCCCCCACAGCCCCACCGCACGGACCTCTTCCCACACCAGTTCGGGGCCGCTGATGTAAATGAACGCACCCAGCAGGAACGCTCCTCCCACTACCAAGCCCAGGAACCACAGACGCTTCCGTTTGCGCATCGGCCTATGAATCCCCTCGTCTTCCCATATGCTCCACCGCGGGCTCAGCGATCATCAGGGTACGCATGGTCCGGTCTTTCCCCCCGGGGCAGATCCACCAACGCCTCCTCCAACAGCTCCAGCGCTGCTTCCACCGCCTCGGTTCTTATCCGGGTTCGGCTTCCCGCAAGATGAAGCTCCTGCACATGACTCTTTCCGCCCGTCCCCGTGGCCGCGATGTACACCAACCCCACCGGCTTTTCCAGGGTACCTCCCCCCGGCCCGGCATTCCCGGTCACGGCCAGCCCCACATCAGCGGACAACAGCTTCAGCACCCCCCCGGCCATGGCCTGGGCACACTCTGCGGACACCGCACCGTGCGTGCGGAGCACGTCCGCGGAAACCCCAAGCACTCGTTGTTTGACCTCGTTGGCGTAGGCCACTACCCCGCCGCGGAAGTACGCCGAAGCGCCGGGCTCATCGGTAATGCGCGCGCCAAGCAACCCTCCGCTACACGACTCGGCAACCGCGAGCCACAAGCCCTTCGTCCTGAGAACCCTAGTCGAGCTCATCAGACGACTGCCGCCCTCCGAGTGTCTGGCTCAAGAGCCTGCACGCCTGTTGCAGATCCCCCCGCAGTACCGCCTGAGCCACATCGTCGTACGACGTAGGTTGGTTGTTCACCACCACCACGGGCACGCCGCCCGCCGTGGCCCGCGGCACAAGCCCCGCCACCGGCCATACTGTAAGCGAAGTCCCCAAAACCAAGAGCAGATCAGCCCCCTCCACAGCCTCAATCGCCTCCTCCATCGCCGACGGAAGTCGTTCTCCGAACAACACTACATCCGGTTTCACCAGGCCCCCACATGTGCAGGAGGCCACACCCTCTTGGCTAGCCTCTCGGGCAATCCGGTCGAACGTGTAACTCCGGCCGCATTCCAGACAGCTTCCGCTGCGAACATGGCCGTGAACCTCGAGCACCCGCCGTGAGCCAGCAGCCTGGTGCAGGCCATCGATATTCTGGGTAATTACCCCTGCCAGTCGCCCTTCCGCCTCCAGCTCCGCCAACCACCGGTGCACAGAGTTAGGCTCCGCTGCCCGCATAACACCAAACCTCTCCAACCAGAAGCTGTAAAAGAGCTCAGGGTTCCGCCAGAGGCCCTCAATGGAAGACACCAGGTCCGCGTCGTACTGATCCCACAGGCCACCGGGACCTCGGAAATCGGGTATTCCCGAGGGGGTGCTCACGCCGGCCCCGGTTAACGCCCATCCCTCTCGAGCTTCGGCGAGAAGCCGGGCAGCATCACGCACAGCAGCAGGCCTCAATGCCATGGCATAGTTTCCGTCGGCACAGCCTACCGTTCAACAGCGGTTGTCGCCGCTCCTGATCGCGCTTATCATCATGGAGAAAGGAAGGAAATCGGGAAAGGTAGGGAATATGGCAGGTCACTCCAAGTGGGCCAACATCAAGTACCGTAAGGAGCGCCAGGACAAGAAGCGCTCCCAGTTATTCGCCAGGCTCATCCGCGAGATCATGATCTCCGCTCGCCATGACCCCAATCCCGAGACCAACCCCACACTCGCCTCGGCGCTAGAGAGAGCCCGAGCGGCCAACGTACCGAAGGAAAACGTGGAGCGAGCGATCAAAAGGGCCGCAGGGGAGGAAGGCAGGGTTCACTTCGAGGAGGCGTTTTACGAGGGCTACGGACCCGGCGGAGTTGCCGTACTTGTCCGATCCCTCACCGATAACCGCAACCGGACCGCGGCGTCCGTCCGCCGTATCTTCGACAAATACGGAGGTTCGTTGGGTACCGAGGGCTGTGTGGCGTGGCAATTCGAGCGTCGGGGAAGCGTGCGGGTGGGGAATCCTCCCGAGGAGATAGACCAGGAAGAGCTGGTTCTGTTGGCCATCGAAAACGGGGCCGAGGATTTCGCCGAGGAAGACGAGGGGCTGACCTTTCGTACCGAGCCCACGGATGTAGCGCGGCTGCGAGACGGTCTGAAGGCAGCCGACATACAAGTGGAGAGGGCAGAGATCACCTGGGAACCCAAGGCCACGATCCCTGTCACAGGGCGGGAAGCCGAGCGTGTGTTGCAACTGCTGAACGAGTTGGACGAGCAGGATGATGTTCAAGATGTGGTGGCCAACTTCGACATCCCCGACGAGGTGCTGGCCCAGGTGGAGGGAGGCTAAGACGTCCTCCACAGACGCCACGCCTGTGGAAACAATGCCCATGCTTGACCAGGTGCGACAGACTATTGTGGATCGGGGTTTGCTGACTTCCCCACAGCACGTTCTTGTCGCCGTCTCCGGGGGAGCAGACTCGATTGCCATGCTCTACGCCCTGTTCTGGCTCCGCCATGAGTTGGGACTGCAGCTTACTGTAGCTCACCTGGACCACGGCATTCGAGCTGACAGCCACGAGGATGCCGCGCTCGTCCGAGCCGCGTGCCGCGACTTGAACCTCCCGCTGGAGGAGCAGCGCACCGACGTGCCGGCCATGCGCGGCAGGAGCGGGAACCTTGAGGAGGTGGCTCGCCGCGCTCGGCACGCCTTCTTGGAGAACGCCTCCCAGCGCGCCGACGCACAAGCGATTGCCTTAGGCCACACCCGCACCGACTTAGCAGAGACCCTCCTCCTTCACCTCCTCCGCGGGGCCGGGCCGGCGGGGCTGCGAGGCATGACCCCGTCGCGACCACCCTACATCAGACCCCTGGTGGATTGCTCCCGCAGGCAGACCCGGGAGTTCTGCCGTGCACACGACCTACCGTTCCGCGAAGACCCCACCAACCAGGATGTACGTCTGACACGCAATGCGGTGCGGCTCGAGCTCCTGCCAAAGCTAAAGAAATTCAACCCCAGAGCGGAACATGCGCTCGCCCGAGCCGCTCAACTATGGGCAGAGGCCCAGGAGGGCTTAACGTGGGCTGCCCACCATGGGCTAGAGCTTGCCACCGAAGGTACGGGCCTCGACCTCAATGCCCTGGCCCGGTTTCCCGATTCGGTACAGCGGCTGGTCCTCCGACAGGCTGCGGCCGACGCCCTGGGCGGGGGGTGCCGGCCTACCAAGGC
>JAWOCQ010000011.1:0-13442 GCA_046483725.1 Candidatus Bipolaricaulota bacterium | reverse complement strand
GGTACTTACTCTCCCTGGCTCCATCACCTCCTTTTCTTTCCTAGTCGATAAAGCATACACCTGTCGGTTGCACCATGCAAGAGGAAAAGCAAGGGGAAAACGCATCCCCGCCCAGCGCGCCATGCGCGCGCATCATGCGTCTGCTCTAGAGTTGTTGCTCTGCATTGCCCATGCTCCCCCGGTGGTGGTGTTTCCATATGTTTGTCTAGCTGACCATCAATGCTATTCCACTTCGGCTTGGCGCTGCTGGGACGTTGGCGCCCTCCTGGACGCTACAAGCAGCTCCTGGGGAGGAGTCCAGGCGCGCTGGAACGGCCACACGTGGTGGGTTCCTGCACTACTTTGACTTCTTCCGGCGGCGCTTTGCGGGGTCCTTCTCTGCCAACCCTTGGGTCATACGGTCAAGGGCCATCGCCAATAGTACGATTCCCATACCGCCGATTCCCGCCAGGCCTACTTGGAGCCGGTTGAGTCCGGCGAACACCTGGAAACCCAAGCCTCCGGCGCCGATGAGGGCGGCGATGACCACCATGGATAGGGAGAGCATGATCGTCTGGTTGAGGCCGGCCATGATGGTCGGCAAGGCCAATGGGAACTGGACCTTCCACAGGACCTGGCGGGGCGTCGAGCCGAAGGCTAGGGCGGATTCGATTGCATCCCGTTGCACCTGCCGGATGCCGAGGTTGGTCAACCGGATAATGGGAGGCATGGAGAAGATGATTGTGGCGATGACTCCCGGAACAGTGCCGATTCCAAACAGCATCACGACCGGGACCAGGTAGACGAATGCGGGGGTGGTCTGGAAGATATCAAGGATCGGCCGAATTACGGTGAAGAACCTGTCGCTGCGAGATGCGATGATGCCTGTGGGCACTCCTATCAGCACGCAGAAGAAGACGGATGCCAAGACCATGGCCAGCGTCACGATGAGGGCATCCCACAGTCCGATATAGCCGACGAAGGTGAAGGCGATGACCGCGAAAAGCCCTACGCGCCAGGAAGCAGCCTTCCAGGCAACCAAGAACAGGCCCAACAAGAACGCCCCTGGGGGAATGGCCAGAAGGGAGTCTTGTATTCCATCGAGCACCAGGCCCACGAACCAGGCGATGGAGCGGAAAATTGGGCGGAAGTTCCCCACGAACCAATCGACTGCTTGCTCGATCCACTCTCGCATTGGAATGGTGAACCCCTCAAAGGGTTCAAAGATGAACTCGGATAGGAATTGTAAGACCTCGTTCATGACGGTTCCTCGTCTGGTGAGCCGCGGTCGGGCTCTGGCTTGGCTGGGGAGGCTGACGGCTGATCTTCCTCTGTGGCCTGAGAACTCTGTGCCTCGGTTGCCGCCTGCGGCTTGCTATGCAGGATGCCGCGGATAAGCTCCCGTTCGTCGATGATGCCCTTCATCCTACCGCTGTCGTCAAGCACCACTGTGGGTAATGACGAATAGGACCGACCGCGTAGGACATCGCGGATGACATCATTTTCCTGGCAGGTTAGGACAATGTCGGCCCTGCGTTGCTTAGGCGCTGCTTGGCTGGACAAAACATCGCTTAGCATTTGGGTATTCAGTTTCTGGTCACCTTTCCTCACTTCCAGCAAGACGCCGTCGCCGTTGACCTTGTATCCGATCGTCATATCCCCTTCATACTCGTACAAAGTCGTGCCCTCCTCCTGGGGGCTGCAGCGGAAGTGTTCGTCTCCCAAGAGCAACGCTGCTGTGGCGGCCGTGAGCACTCCGGTCGGATCGGCGTGCTCGACGAAGTCGGCGACGTACTCCGTGCTAGGATTGACCAGAATCTCCTCCGGAGTTCCGATTTGGACTATATGACCACCGTCCATAATCGCGATATGGTCACCAATTCTCATTGCCTCGTCCAAATCATGGGTGATGAACAGTATCGTGCGTGCGACCTCTTCTTGAATCCTCATTAGCTCATCCTGCATGTTCACTTTGATCAGGGGGTCGAGCGCGCTGAAAGGCTCATCCATGAGCATTATGTTCGCCCCGTTGGCCAAGGCGCGGGCCAGCCCTACACGCTGCTGCATCCCGCCGGACAGCTCCGATATACTTGCGTTTTCCCACCCGCCCAGTCCGACCAGCTCGATGCACTCCGTGGCGAGCCTGTGGCGCTCCTTTTGGGGGCGCCCCTGGACCTCCAAGCCGTAGGCCACATTGTTCAAAACATTGCGGTGAGGGAACAACCCGAAATTTTGGAAGACCATGCTCATGCGGTAGGTCCTCACCTGGCGAAGCTTGTTAGTGTCGAGCTGGGTGATTTCAATTTCCTCGCCGTCTTCCCCGGTCAGAAAAACCTGGCCCGCGCTTGGTTCAATGAGGCGGTTGATACAGCGGAGCAAAGTGGATTTTCCGCTTCCGGAAAGGCCCATGATGACGAATACTTCTCTCGGCTCCAACTGGAAGCTGGCGTTGGCCACGCCGAGTATATGGTCGGTCTCGGCCTTGATCTCTTCTTTGGACTTGCCTTCAGCCAGAAGAGCTAAACCGCCCTTTGGATCGGGCCCAAATATCTTGGTGACGCTTTCAGCTCGGATCAAGAGAATCCCTCTCGGATCAAGTTCATCCCTCCCGCTTGTTGTTCAATCAGTAGGTTAGTCACGAGCCGCTTACCCTAGACGACGCCTTTATAGCGGAGAGGGAGACAGTTGTCAAGTATGCAGCCCTGTTGCACAGTGGACTCCTTTTGGGGTAAATGAATTCTTGATGAGGTTAGCAGTCTGTTGAACCACAATGCAGCATGATTAACTTGCTTGGGTATGCATGTGTGGGTAAGAGAGCGCCGCTGATCCTCGGGCACACAGCAGTGACCAACGCTTCGAGCAAAGCTTTGTTGGGCAGTGAACGAGTCCGCAAAGGGGAGATCCTCGGCTGTGGGCAAGGCCGACACGGTTTCCAAGAAGGCGCGAGCGGCGGGAGATAACGGCTGGGAGTGGGTGATGGCCTCCGCGCAGAGTCCCCGTTATACTGACCGCCATGCTGAAAACTGTCCGATGTGGAGTCTGTGCAGTAAATGATTCTCGAAGGAGTGGGTATGGCTAACAGGGCGGCGGAATGCGTAGAGGTTCGAGCGTTGCGAGAGGGGCAGATTGAAGAGATTCACTCAGCGGCGCTCAGGGTGCTGTCAGACGTAGGAGTGGACGTGGCGGACGGTTCCATCCGCGATCTCCTCGTTCAGCACGGGGCCAGGGCGGAGGGCAGGCGCGTGCGTTTCGACGCCGGAATGGTGGAGGAGGCGTTGGAAACAGCTCCAGCGCGTTTCTCACTACATGCTCGCGGGGATCACCCACCGCTGGACCTAGGTGCGGGCGAGGTGCACCTGGGCACTGGTGGTGCGGCTATCCGGGTGTTGGACACTGAGCATGGCGGGTTTCGGCCGTCCACGCTGCGGGATCTGGGTGACCTGGCCTGGTTGGTAGAGAACTTGGAGAACATCCACTTCTTCCTGCGGCCGGTGATCGCGCAGGATGTCCCTAAGGAGGAGCTGGACGAAAATACGCTGTTCGCCTGCTTGGCGAACACCCAAAAACACGTTACCTTGGCCGCAAGCTCACCCGAGTCCGTTGACCGTGTGGTGCAGATGGCCTCATTGCTCGCCGGTGGCCAGGAGGAGTTTCGGCAGCGCCCCTTTGTATCGCTGACTTGTTCGTGGATGGTGTCGCCGCTGCGGGTGGACACGAACGTCGCCAACGTGCTGAGGCGAGCCGTGGAACACGGGCTTCCGGTCGCCCTGTCCTCGGCACCCATGGCTGCCTCTACTGCGCCGGCCTCGCTGGCGGGACTCCTTACTCAAGTGCACGCCGAGGAACTCTCTGGGGTCGTGCTCTCTCAGCTCTTCCGTCCGGGGGCGCCGGTCCTGTACGGACCTGTTCCGGCGGCGGTGAGCTTTCGCACAATGGCCTACCTGGGGGGTGCGGTGGAAAGCGGACTGATGAACGCGGCTGCCGTTCAGCTTGCACGTCGTATCGGCCTTCCTATCTACTCCGACGCCGGCCTTACCGAGGCCAAGGGCGCCGATGTCCAGGCGGGCTACGAGAAGGCAGCGAACGTGATGCTGGTGGCCCTGGCGGGAGGCGACTTTGTGCACCACGCGGCCGGGATGTTGGACTCGATGCTGGGGGTATCTTATGAGCAGTACGTGGTTGACAATGACATTTGTGGGATGGCCCTCCGGGCGCGGGAAGGCATTCGCGTTGACGAAGAGACAGTGGCCGAGGAGCTGATTGCGAAGGTGGGCCCCGGGGGGAACTTCCTGTCCCAGCTGCATACGGTGAAGATGTCGCGCTCCGACGAATACTTCCGGCCGCGAACTGCGGTGCGAGACTCTCTTTCGGTCTGGGAGACCAAGGGAAGGGTTGACGCCCGGCAAGGGGCCCAGAGGATCGCCTCGGAGATCCTGGGCCGGGAGCGCCCTCGTTTCATACCAGAAGATGTGGAGCGCAGAATTCGCGACGAATACAGGATCAGGCTTTGAAGGGGAGGGACATGCCGGAACAATCAGGACTTGCTGCTAAAGCGTTCCGCCTGTACAGCCAGGAAGAGGTGGAGGAGATCGACCGTGCGGTGATGTGGACACTGGAGCACGTGGGGCTCCAGGTCAACTCCCGCCAGGCACGGGAGCTGCTCCTCAATGGAGGAGCAACAGCCAAGGAGGAGAACAGATTCCTGTTTCCTGAGAGGTTGGTGCGCGAGGCTATGGACAGCGCCCCCTCCAAGGTCGTCCTCTATGGGCGTGACGAGCGCCATAATCTGGAGCTGGAAGATGCGAGAGTGAATTTCGGCACGGGAGGCACGGTGCTTCATACGCTCGATCTAGATAGCGGCGAGCGGCGCCCGACGTCCTTGCTGGATGTGGCCCGGGTGGGGCGGATGGTCGACGCGCTGGACAACATCCACTTCTACGTTGTGCCTTTGTATCCCAATGAATTGCCGGAGCAGAAGGTTGACATAAACCGTTTTTACGCGGGACTCGCCAACACTAAGAAGCACGTCATGGGGGGGATTTACACTGGCGAGGGGCTACGGGAGGTCATCGATTTAGCCGAAGAGGTAGCCGGCGGCGCTGATGCGTTGCGGGAACAGCCGTTCGTGTCTTTTATCACCTGCACGATCGCACCACTGCGAATTGATTCATCTTATGGGGATTTCCTTGTGGAGATTGCCCGGCGGGGCCTCCCGGTGGCCATACCCTCGGAGGTAGTGGCAGGGATTACCGGGCCGATGACCATTGCTGGGTCCATCGTCGTGCAGTTGGCGGAGACGATCGCCGGCCTGGTAATCGCTCAACTGGCGAACCCTGGCACCCCGGTCCTCTTGGGAACGGTGTCCACAGTGATGGACCCCCGGCGGGCCGCGTATCTTTCCGGGGCGGTGGAGATGGGACTAATGCAGGCAGGGGTGGCTCAGATGGCGCAGCACTACCGGCTGCCGCTGTATGCCACCGCGGGTATGTCCGACTCCAAGCTCCCCGACGCACAGGCGGGCTATGAGAAGGCCATGACGGCCCTGATGGTCGGACTTGCCGGAGGGAACTTCATTCATGATGCGGCAGGACCACTCGAGTTCTGCATGACGGCGGCCTATGAGCAGTACGTCATCGACGATGAGATCCTGGGAATGGTGATGCGCGCCATCCGCGGGGTGGAAGTATCCGACGAGACGCTGGCCCTGGACGCCATCGCCCAGGTGGGACCAGGGGGGCAATTCCTCACAAGCCGCCATACAGTGAACCACATGCGTTCCGAGCTGTTTGCCCCTCGGTTGTCCGATCGGGAGCTGCGGGAGAAGTGGGAGCAACAGGGTGCGCCGGACACCAGGCAGCGCGCTCGGGGGATCGCCCGCGAGATCCTGGATGACCACCGGCCACCAGGATTCCCCGAGGGTGTGGATCGCAGGTTGCGGAAGCGTTTCCCGAATATCGCCCTGCCTGTGGAGGAGGCGAGCCCATGAGGGCGCCCGGCAATGGACGGAAAGGAAACTGAAACTGGAGGAGGGATATGATGCTGAAACCATTGAGAGACGCGGTTTTGAAAGGGGATCAAGAGCGGGCGGCCGAACTGACTGAACAGGCCCTCAGCGAGGGCGTTGCGGCGGAGAAGATAATGAACGAGGCGTTGATCGCAGCCATGGGGACCGTGGGCGCCGAATTTGAGGCCGAGGAACGCAACGTCCCGGAGATGCTCATCTCCGCCGAGGCTATGAAGGGGGCAATGGAGATCCTTCGGCCCAAGCTGGCGGAGGCCGGGGTGAAGGCCCGGGGGAAGGTACTTATAGGGACAGTGGAAGGCGATATACACGATATTGGTAAGAACCTGGTGCTGATGATGGTGGAGGGTGCCGGTTTCGAGGTTGTGGACCTTGGAATCGAGGTGCCCGCCGAGGAGTTCGTGGAGGCTGTACGAAAAGAGAAACCTGACATCTTGGGCATGTCCGCACTGCTGACCACCACCATGGTGTATATGGAGGACGTCATCCAAGCGCTAAAGGATGCCGGTTTGCGAGATCAGGTGAAGGTGATGTTGGGAGGGGCGCCCGTTACCCAGGCCTATGCTGACGAGATAGGTGCTGACGGCTACGCCGGTGACTCCACCTCGGCAGTGGAGCTTGTCAAGAGACTGTTGCCTCAGGGTTAAGCAGTGACCAACGGTGGGCGGAAGGTGGGACTGTGGCTCCTCCCCGAAGGGAGAAAGGCCTATGTTGAGCCGGGTATCACCTTCTTAGCCGCCCTGACGAATGCGGGCGTCTATGTTCCCTCAGAGTGTGGGGGCCTGGGCCGGTGTGGGAAGTGCAAAATTCGGTTCCCCGAGGGGCCACCCGAGCCTTCGTCTGCAGACAGAAAACTGTTGACGTCGGCTGAACTGGCCGACGGCTGGCGGCTTTCTTGCGCGCATACGGTGGCGGAAGAAAGCGCGGTTGTGGTGCCCCAAGCGGCGGAACGCACGCAGGACAAGGTCCAAGCAAGACTGGAAGTTGCCCAGAGCCTGTTCCCTGCAGCCCGGCGTTGCGAGGTTTCCCTCGCCCCACCTGCGGCCGAACTCTCTCTTATCGTCCGATTGGAAGAGGCAGTGGGAAGTAGGTTGAAGGTCCCGTCGTGGCTCTTTTCTCTCCTGTCCAGGTTCGACGAGCAGCGCGATTCCCTAACGGTGACTACGGTGGGCCGGGAGGTAATGGCTTTTGAGTCGGGGGATGCCACCGGCGGCCCCTATGGCCTGGCCCTTGATGTGGGAACTACAACGGTGGCCGCCTACCTTCTGGATCTTGAGAGCGGCCATCAGCTCGCCGCACGAGCGGCGGAGAACCGGCAGGGCGCGTTCGGAGCGGATGTAGTGTCACGCATTTCCTATACGCAACAGGAGGGCGCGGCGGGTATTTCGCGCTTGCAGGACGCGATTCAGCGTACCGTCAATTTACTGGTGGACAAACTCACCGGGCAAGCGGGCGTGACTCCGGAGTCCATCGTACAGGCTGTAGTGGTGGGGAACCCGACGATGCTGCACCTGCTGGTCGGAGCGGACCCACAGGCACTGGGGCGGGCACCGTTCGAGCCGGTCTGGAGGCGTTGGCTTACCCTGAGTGCAGCTGAGCTCGGACTTTCGTTGAACCGCGCGGCACATGTGGAGCTTGTGCCCTTGGTTTCAGGCTATGTGGGGGCGGACGTAGTGGCGGGGTTGTTGGCCTGTGGTATTCACGAGTCTACTGAGCCCGTCGTCTATCTGGATTTGGGGACCAACGGTGAGATACTCCTTGCCGTTGACGGGCGAATGGTGGCCTGTTCAGCGGCCGCGGGTCCCGCCTTTGAGGCGGTGGGCATCTCGTGTGGCATGTCGGCCTTGGAGGGTGCCGTGTCGCGTGTGGAGATCGACGGCGAGGTGCGGTGCCGGACGATCAATTCTGCCGCCCCCAAGGGCCTGTGTGGTACCGGGCTTACAGATGCCGTGGCCGAGCTTCTCCGGGCGGGCATTGTGGACGCGCAGGGGAGGATGAGAGTTCCGGATGGAGCTTTGGCCGACCGGGTGGAAGGGGAGGGAAACCAACGGAAATTCATGCTTGCCCGCGGCGAACGGCCCGTCTACGTATCTCAGGCCGACATCCGGAAGCTACAGCTGGCGAAGGCCGCACTACGGAGCGGGGTGGACATCCTCCTTCAGCACATAGGGCTTTCGCCGGAGGAGGTGAAGCGCGTGTACCTGGCAGGAGCGTTCGGCGCTCAGATGCGGACTGAGAGTCTGATTGGCATTGGCCTGTTGCCGGGGGCGTTTCGAGAACGTGTACAGCAGACTGGAAACGCCGCCGGCGTGGGGGCCAAGGCGGTGCTCGCCGACAGGAGGATGGCCCGGCAAGCGCGGAGGACCGCCCGGCAGATTGAATACCTCGAGCTTGCGGCCGTTAAGGAGTTCGGCCAAAGTTACGTCCGGCAGATGTGGTTCCACGAGTAAAGGAAGGAGGTAGGGTTGTGAACAGGTCTTCGACACGGCCAGTGGTCTGGTTTCAGGCGGCTGGGTGCACGGGATGCTCGATTTCGTTGATGAACGCCGACTACCCGGACATCAAAAACCTCATTTTGGACGAGGTTGTGCCGGGTGAGCGGCTTTCCATGGTGTTCCATTCGACTTTGATGGGGCGCACAGGAAGAGCTTCTCTGGAGGTATTGGGGCGAGTTCCCGGAGAGAGTCGTGGGGAGTACGTCCTGATCGTCGAGGGCGCGATCCCTACGGGAGGCAAGGGTTATGGAATGGTTGGCGAACAGACTATGGCCGACAAAACAGCCTCTTTGGCCCAGGATGCGCTGGCCGTGCTTGCCCTCGGCTCGTGTGCCTCCTACGGCGGGATCCCAGCCGGCGCGCCCAACCCCACTGGCTGCAAGGGAGTGGGAGAGTTCCTGCGGGATGTCGGGGTGGAAGCGGCTGTGGTAAACGTTCCGGGCTGTCCACCTCACCCGCGTTGGTTCGTGGAGTCGGTGGCCTACCTCCTTCTGGGGAAGGTAGGCGAGCCGGGGGCGGTGGACGAGGTGGGGAGGGTGACCAGCGTGTACCGAGGTCTGATCCACGAGCACTGTCCCCGCCGGCCGGACTTCGATGTCGGCAGGTTCGCGCAGCAATTCGGCGAGGAGGGTTGTCTGTACGAACTAGGCTGCAAGGGACCATATACGGATTCACATTGTCCGGATCATGCCTTGAACGCAGGGGTCAACTGGTGTATCAAAGCCGGCCATCCCTGCATAGCTTGTTGTGAACCGGAGTTCCTTGACGGGGTGTCACCCTTGTACCGCAAGCTGCAACCCTCATCGCTGAACGTATCCGGGAGGCGCTCATGACCAGGATCTCCATTGATCCCATCACCAGGATCGAGGGACACTTGAAGGTTGAGCTCGAGGTGGAGGACGGGGTTATACAGTCGGCCCGCTCCTCCGGGGCCCTGTACCGGGGACTGGAGAAGATACTGGAGGGCCGCGACCCGCTGGACGCCCAGAAGATCACCCAGCGGATCTGTGGTGTATGCCCGTTGGCCCACTCCACAGCAGCATCCTTGTGCCTGGACGACGCACTGGGCATAGCTGCGGATGTACCTCATAACGGGGTGCTCCTGCGGAATTTGATCTACGCGGCGAATTTCCTGCACAACCACATCCTGCATTTCTACCATTTGGCGCTGCCCGATTACATTGATCCGAGCGTGCTGGCCGGGGAGAGTGAGGCCCCGCTGGCCCAGTTGATATCGCCCGGCACGCAGGCAGAGGACCGTCGGTTCACGGAACAGGAGAACCGACGCCTTGTGGACAATTACGTAGCGGCGCTCACCATGCGGCGAAAGGCGCAGGAAATGGTGGCACTATTGGGCGGGAAGATGCCCCACGATATGGCCATTGTCCCAGGCGGGGTCACGTTCACACCGGGACTTGGGGAACTGGAGGCGTTCCGTTTCCGGCTCGATGAGATGCGGGAATTTGTTGAGGGTAGCTACATCCCGGATGTTCTCCTGTGGGTCGAGCGCTATGGGGATCACCTGGAGCTGGGCCGGACCGCAGCTTTTCTCTCCTTCGGCGCGTTTCCGGAGGAGGGAGGGCGTGTTCTTCCTGCGGGGACGCTTGTGGGCGGTGAGATCAGCGAGGCTTCCTGGGGGAAAGTCGCCGAAACAGTAGACTCGTCTTGGTACGCCGAAGACGGGGAGGTACCTGCATTGGAGAAGTCGGAAGGCTACTCCTGGGTGAAGTCGCCGCGGTTTGCCGGCCACCCTTGTGAGGTGGGCCCGGCAGCACGAGCCCAGGTAGGCCTCAAGGGGGGAGGAGCAGAGCTGCGCACCATGCTAGAGGACGGGCTGCGGGAAGCGCAGGTGGCGCCAGAGCAGCTTGGGTCGGTGGCCGGACGCCACCTGTCCCGGGCTCTGGAGGTCCGCTTTCTATCAGGGAGGATGGGCGCTTGGCTTTCCCAGGTTGACCTGGGAGGGCCGGTCGCCTGCGCGTTCGACATCCCCGAAAGGGCCACGGGCAAGGGGCTTACCGATGCGCCGCGGGGTGCGTTGAGCCACTGGATAGAGATTCGGGAGGGGAAGATCGGTTGCTACCAAGTGGTCTCCCCCACCACCTGGAACGCCTCCCCGCGGGACAGAGAGGGAAACCCAGGGCCACTGGAGCAGGCACTTGCGGGGACCGGCGTCCACGGTGATGGGTATACCGAGGCGGGGCGTATTGTGCGCTCCTTCGACCCGTGCCTGGCGTGCGCAGTGCAATGAAGGAGGACGGATGCTGACGTCGGAACTCAAACCGACCGAAGAGATCTTAGCGTATTTGGCTGATGGTGAGCGGTTGTTTGTGGTGGGGTGCGCAGGATGCGCTGAGGTTTGTGAGGCGGGCGGCGAGGAGGCAGTTCGCACTTTGCGCGCGGCGCTGGAAGGGGCCGGCCGGCCTGTGACGGGAGGTGTGTCGCTACCCTTCTTGTGCAACCGGGCGCTTGTGGCGCTGCGGCTGGCTCGTTACGCCGGAATGCTCGACCAAGCTGACTCCCTCCTGGTGGCCTCCTGTGGGGTGGGCATTCAAGCGGTCGCGGGCGCGGTCGAAAAGCCCGTGCACCCGGCCTCCAACACCACCACTATGGGGGCATTCCAGGGTGTGTGGCCTTCTGAGGAGCGCTGTGCCCGCTGTGGGGATTGCGTGCTGGAGTACACGGGGGGGATCTGTCCCCTGACCGTATGTCCCAAAGGCCTCTTGCACGGGCCTTGTGGGGGGTCGCACGGAGGGGAGTGCGAGCTGGAGCCGGATCGGCCCTGTGGGTGGCAGGACATCCACGACCGCCTGGAGCAGACCGGGCAGCGGGAGATGCTGCAGCACTACCAGCCGCCGAAGGACCGCCGGCGACAGCTGGATGTTCCGCTTGCTCGCAGACGGTCAGTTCTCTGGGCGCTGGAGTACTCAGAGGAGGATGGATGAGCTTCCGTGAGCGGCTGGAACAAGGCGAATTCGTCATCACGTGCGAAGCCGCCCCCCCCAAAGGGGTTACGGTGGAACGGCTGCTGGAGGAAGCTGAGTCGGCGGCACCATACGTGCACGCGTTCAACGTGACCGATCTTCAGTCGTCGGTGATGCGTATGAGCTCGTGGGCTCTGTGCTCTCTCCTCCGCCAACGGGGTCTGGAGCCCGTCTTCCAGCTGACCTGCCGAGACCGGAATCGCCTGGCTCTACAGGCGGACCTTCTTGGCGCCTGGGCGTTGGGAATCGAGAACGTGTTGGCGTTAACCGGAGATCACACCACACTGGGCGATCATCCTGATGCTATGCCGGTGTTCGATCTGGACTCCATACAGCTGTTGGACGTGATCGGGAAGCTGAACGCCGGCCAGGATCTTGTTGGAAACGAGTTGAAGGGTGCAACAGGCTTCTTCCCCGGCGTGGTGGTGAATCCGGCCGCCGACCCACTGGAGCCCCACTTGGCCAAGCTCCGGTTGAAGGTACGGCTGGGTGCCCAGTTCGTCCAGACGCAGGCCGTATACGATGCGGAGGCCTATGAGAGGTTCGCCCGCCGGATCGAGGGCCTCGGGGTGCCAGTGCTTGCGGGGATCATCCCCCTGAAATCCGCCAAGATGGCCCGCTTCATGAACGAGAACATCGCTGGAGTGCATGTGCCCGAGGAGGTGATCGGGGAACTCGAAGCCGCCACGAGCAAGGAAGGCAGGGTCCAACGGAGCATCGAGTTGTGCGCGCGAACGATCCGGGCGGTGCGTCCCCTGTGCCAAGGTGTGCACCTCATGCCTATGGGTTGGGAAAGGCACGTACCGGCCATCCTGGAGCGGGCTGCCTTGTAGACGCTCCCTTGGGGAGGAGACAGCGTAAGGAGGGAAACACAGATGCCATACGATGCCACCAAGCTGGCCGACTGGCAGATTGCGGCGGAAGCCGAGCGTCGCATGCCCACGCCTGACGGCTGGCGGGAAAAACTCGGCCTTAGCAAAGAGGAAATCACTGCCTACGGACGGATCTGCAAGCTGGACTTTCTCCGGCTCGCCGAGCGACTGAAGGACCGTCCCGACGGGAAGTACATAGAGGTAACAGCCATCACGCCAACGCCGCTGGGCGAGGGGAAGACCACCACCAGCCTGGGGTTGATCGAAGGATTGGCCAAGCGGGGCGCCAACGTAGGAGGATGCATCCGCCAGCCATCCGCGGGGCCTACGTTCAACATCAAGGGATCCGCCGCTGGAGGAGGAAATGCTCTTCTTATACCTATGAGCGAGTTTTCGCTCGGGCTCACCGGCGACATCGACAACATCACCAACGCGCACAACTTGGGGATGGTCGCCCTAACCTCTAGGCTGCAGCACGAGTTCAACTACAGCGACGAGCAGCTCTCCAAGCGCAATCTGCGCCGACTGGACATCGATCCGCGGCAGGTGCAGATGAAGTGGGCGCTGGACTTCTGTGCACAGGCAATGCGCAACATCGTGATTGGTATGGGCAGCAAGATGGACGGCTTTGTAATGGAGTCGGGTTTCCAGATCTCGGTGTCCTCGGAACTCATGGCCATCCTGTCCATCGCCTATGACCTGGCTGACCTGCGGCAGCGGATCGGCGACATCACCATTGCTTATGACAAACGAGGAAACCCGGTCACCTGTGACGATCTGGAGGTGGGCGGGGCGATGACCTCCTGGATGCGTAGCACGATTAACCCTACCCTGTGCTCTACCATCGAGTACCAGCCGGTGATGGTCCATGCGGGCCCGTTCGCCAACATCGCTGTGGGACAGTCCTCGATTATCGGCGACCGCGTCGGCCTGAAGATGTTCGACTATCACGTCACGGAGAGCGGCTTCGGCGCGGACATAGGCTTTGAGAAGTTCTGGAACGTCAAGAGCCGCCTCAGCGGTCTTAAGCCGCATGTCTCCGTGCTGGTAGCGACCATCCGCGCGCTGAAGATGCATGGGGGCGGCCCGCGGG
>JAWOCQ010000059.1:0-3127 GCA_046483725.1 Candidatus Bipolaricaulota bacterium | reverse complement strand
CGCGAAAATGCGATTAGTGCCCCAAAACACCCTTTCGAAAAATTACCCGCCGCACGTGTGGAGGGTCGCGTCTAACGAACCAACGAAGACGTGAAGAGGTAAAACACTCGACGCGACTTGAGAAACGCATATATCGCCGTGCTTGGGGCCGTTTGGATCGATTTCGTTGCCGTTCTATACTGTCGGCGATTCAAAACTTTTGCGTCACGGGGGTGGTTGCTTTCGTGTTGACGCGAAATAGGGCATGTAAAGGAATGTGTGGCAACGGCGGGTGGCATGGTCATGGCGTCTTTTGCCATGGCCGTGTGGTGAGGACGGAGAAGGGCATCTGTCAAACGACAATTAGAATTCCCTCCTGACGACAATTAGATTTCCCGGTGGCTGGCCGCCCGGTAGAGTGCGGGGTCCCTTTGGCGAAAAAGGAGCCCCGCTTGATCAAAGACCAGCAAGTCAGGAGGTTGCGTAAGATGGATGCACAGGAAGGAATCACGAAAGAGACGGCGGCCGCAATGGCCGGGATGGATCCGAAGACCGCACGGAAGTATCGCAAGGCGGGCAAGCTCCCCAGCGAGATGAAAAAGCCCCATAGGTGGCGCACCCACAAGGACCCCTTCGAGGAGGTGTGGCCGTGGTGTGAGCAGCAGCTGGAGCTCAGTCCCAACCTCCAGGCCACCACCCTCTTCCGGGCGCTCCAGCGCAGGCACCCGGGAGAGTTCCAGGACGGGCAGGTCCGCACCCTGCAGAGGAGACTCAGGAAATGGCGAGCCACCGCCGGGCCGCCCCGGGAGGTGTATTTCTCCCAGGTCCACGAGCCGGGAAAGCTGTGTGCCTCCGATTTCAGCGACATGACCTCCCTGGGGGTGAGCATCGGCGGCCGACCCTTCCCCCACATGCTCTATCACTTCACCCTCACCTACTCCAACTGGGAGTGGGCCACGGTGTGTTTCTCCGAGACGATGGAGGCCCTCAGCGAAGGGGTGCAGACGGCCCTGTGGACCCTCGGCGGCGTTCCGCAGGCCCACCGTAGCGATCAGCTCTCGGCGGCCGTCCACAGGCTCGCCGAAGGGAAGGAGTTCACCTCACGCTACCGGGCCCTGATGGCCCACTACGGGCTGGCCCCGGAGAAGACCCAGCCGGTAAGTCCCCATGAGAACGGCGACATCGAGCGGCGGCACGGCGTGCTGAAGGAGCGCATAGATCAGGCCCTGATGCTGCGGGGGAGCCGGGATTTTGGGAGCCGCGAGGCCTACGAGAAGTTCCTCCACACCATCCTGGATCGTCTGAACGCCGGCCGGAGTGAGCGGCTGGCCGAGGAAAGGGAAGTGCTCGGGAATCTGCCCCCTGCCAGGTTGCCCGCCTGCAAGGAGGTGCGGGGCGTGCGCGTGAGCAAGGGAAGCCTCATCCGCGTGGAGCGGAACCGCTACTCGGTCCCCAGCCGGCTGATCGGCGAGAAGGTGGACGTGCGCCTGCGGGCCGACCGCCTGGAGGTCTACTACGGGCGCGAGAAAATCGAGGAGATGCCCAGGCTGCGCGGGCGGGGCAAGGTGCTGATCAATTACCGCCACATCATCGACTGGCTGGTGCGGAAGCCCGGCGCCTTCGAGGGTTACCGCTACCGCGATGAGCTTTTCCCCACCAGCCGCTTCCGCATGGCCTACGATGCGCTGAACGAGAGGGTCCCCGCCACCGCAGGCAAGCGGTATGTGCAGATACTGCATCTGGCCGCCACCGTCAGCGAGCTGGAGGTGGACCGTGCCCTGCGGGAGCTTCTGCGGCCCGGGGGCGAGGTCTCGGTGGAGGCGGTCCAGCAGCACCTGGAGGTCGCCGCAGAGCCGGAGGCGCCTCCCGACGTGGAGGTGGACCGGCCGGACCTCGGCGAATTCGATGCGCTTCTGAGCGGAGGGGAGGTGGGCCGATGAGGAGTCAATCTGAGATCAGGGAGGCCCTGGCGCGGCACCTGAAGGAACTGCGCCTTCCCACCTTCCGCAGCGCTTGGGAGGAGACCGCCGAGAGGGCCGAGACCGAAGGGCTCACCTGCGAACAGTACCTGCTGGAGCTTGCCGAAGCAGAGTGCGCCGCGCGGCGCAGGAGGCGGGTGGAGCGGGAACTGCGGCGCTCGGGGCTGCCTCTGGAGAAGAGCCTGGAATGCTTCGAGCTGGATCGCCTGCCGGCCCCGACGCGGCGCAAGATCCGGCTCCTGGCCGAGGGCGATTTCACCGGGCGGTGCGAGAACGTGCTCGCTTTCGGGAAGCCCGGAAGCGGGAAAACCCACGCGGTCTGCGCCATCGGGCAGGAGCTGATCCGCGCCTCCGGCGGCTGGACGAAGGCGTATTTCAGCCCCTGCTCGCGCCTGGTGCAGCGGCTGCTGGCGGCGAAGAAGGCGCTGAAGCTGGAGGAGCACATCCGGAAGCTCTCCCGCTACGAGGTGGTCATTATCGACGACCTGGGCTACGTCCAGCAGAGCCGGGAGGAGATGGAGGTGCTTTTCACCCTCCTGGCCGAGCGCTACGAGCGGGGCAGCGTGATGATCACCAGCAACCTGCCCTTCTCGGAGTGGGAGCAGATCTTCAAGGATCCTATGACCACGGCGGCGGCGATTGACCGCCTGGTCCATCACAGCGTCATCCTGGAGCTGAACGTCCCGAGCTACCGTCTGGAGGAATCGAAGCACCAGCAGGCCGCACAGCACAGCACGTGATGTCTCACGGGGCTCCCACGAGCCCTTCGTGTGGCGGGGAAAGCGCCGCCGTTCGTCCCCAGGCGCCGTCCCGCTGAAACCCCCCAAAAACCGGAGCAACAGAAGGAATCACAGCATGCCGGCCATCGGGAAATCTAATTGTCGTCACTGATATCAAACCGCTTCTTCAGTCGCTCGACCGTGTGGCGCCATTTTTTGGCGCGGGGTTTGGCGACGGTGTTCTGGTTGCCGAAAAAGCCTTCTCCTTGATGGCATCCTTCAGCGGCACCGTGTCGATCCAGTGGACGCCGACCAGATGTTCCCACGCTTCCTTCGGTCGGTCGGGATCGTGCGTGTTCGGGGCACTGACGTCCGTTTTGGTGATGGGAATTTCCTGGCCCTCCTGCTCTACCTTGAACTCCGTCACCGGCACGGATTCCTGCGTAATGT
>JAWOCQ010000032.1:0-20896 GCA_046483725.1 Candidatus Bipolaricaulota bacterium | reverse complement strand
CCAGTCGTTGTATGCTCCCCCGCACCTGCCGACGCAGGTCGCCCTCCACCGGGCGCGTTTCCACTGCCCGCCGCAGTGTGGCCACCTCCTGCTCGGTCAGGTCCATCACCTTGGTATCGGCATCCACACCGGTTTCCTGTAGGATCCCCCACGCCCTGGTGCGACCCACCCCGTAGATATAGGTCAGGGCCACCTCAATACGCTTCTTCGCCGGCAAGTTCACCCCTGCGATTCGTGCCATTCCTCCCCCTTAGCCTTGGCGTTGCTTGTGCTTCGGATCGCGACACACAACCCGCAGCCGGCCGAAGCGCCGTATCACCCGGCACTTATCGCATATGCGCTTAACTGAGCTTCGCACCTTCATTGCCTTCTCCTTACGACTCTCGATACACGATCCGGCCTCGGCTTAGGTCATACGGCGAGAACTCAACGATGACCCGATCGCCGGTAACCACACGGATGAAGTGCCGTCGCATCCGCCCCGATGTGTGGCACAGCACCACATGTCCGTTGTCAAGGCGGATCCGGAACATAGAGTCCGGCAACACCTCAAGCACCTCACCGCGTTCCCGGATCACATCCTTTTTCGACAATACGCCTCCCAAACCCCCTGCGTAAGAAGCTGCGGTCCGTCGGCAGTGACCGCCACCATCTCCTCGTAGTGTGCGGAAAGCCCGCCACTGGCTGTCACCGCCGTCCATCCGTCTTCCCGAATCATCGCAGGTTCGTCATCCGTCTTTGCCATAACCTCCACAGCCGCAACCAGCCCTTCCCACAACTTCGCCCCCTGGCCGGGCGGGCCGAAGTTGGGAATCTGCGGATCCTCGTGGAGTTCCCTTCCGATTCCATGCCCTACAAATTCCCGGACCACGCGAAAACCACTGCGTCGGACATAGTTGTCAATGGCATTCGAAAGGTCCGAGACTCGGCCGCCGATTTTAGCCATCCCCATGGCCTCCTGCAAGGCACCATGGGTAGCGGCCATGAGCCGCTGAGCCTCGGAGGTCACCTCTCCCACCGGAATAGTGACCGCCGCATCAGCGTAATAACCGTTGCGCAACAGACCCAAATCCAGTGAGAGAATGCTCCCTTCCTCTAGCACCCGCCGGTCCGACGGTATGCCATGTAAGATCTCCTCGTTCACCGAGGCGCAGAGCGTAGCCGGATACCCACGATATCCCAAGAAAGCAGGCACTGCCCCCGCCTCGCGGATCCACTCCTCAGCCAGCCGGTCCAGCCGCTTGGTGCTCACTCCCGGCTCCGCACGCAACGCCACTTCCACCAGGAGCTCCGCCAGGAGATGCGCATTCTCCTCCAGGCTCGCAACCTCCTGGTTCGTCTTGAGCTTAAGCATGCCCCAGCGCGCTCAGCGCTTGCTCGTACACCACATCGGGCGAGCCGGACCCGTCAAGTCGCACCAGAACTCCCTGCCCTTGGTAGTGCTCCACCAGGGCCGCTGAATCACTCAAGTACACGTCATACCGGCGGGCGATCACCTCGGGCGTGTCGTCCGGACGCTGATACAGCTCTCCTCCACACCGATCACAGCGCCCTTCTCGAGCAGGGGGGGTTGTCAGCAGGTTGTAGTTGGCGCCGCACTCCTTACACACTCGCCGCGAGGAGAGCCTACGCACAACCTCGTCCCGGGAGAGCTCCAGGTAGATGGCCGCGTCCACGCGCGCATACTCTTCCAGCCCTTTTGCCTGGGCCAGCGTCCGGGGGAATCCGTCCAGCAACACCCCTTGCTCCCCAGCCAGCCGCTCGGCCACCATGTCCAGAATGAGCTGGTCGGGCACTAGCTCACCTCCGTCCATATACTCCTTGGCCCGGCGCCCAAGGTCCGTTCCCCGGGCCACCTCATCACGCAGCAGATCCCCTGTGGAAAGGTGTCTTAGTCCGAGATTATTGGCCAGGCGCTCGGCAAGGGTCCCCTTGCCCGATCCCGGCGGGCCAAGCAAAACAACTGTCCTCATCCAGCCCGCCTTCCGAGGAATCCCGTGCCCTTGACCAGCGACTCATACTGGCGCATGACCAGATGCGCCTCGATTTGCATCATGGTGTCGATACCCACACCTACCAGGATGAGCAGGGAAGTGCCGCCCAGGTAGAACTCCTCGATTCCGGAGACCGTGCTAAACAAGTACGGCAACACCGCCACGAATGCGAGGAACGACGCCCCTACCAAAAGCAGACGCCCGCTTACCCTGGATAGATAGTGCGCCGTTGGTTGGCCGGGGCGCACCCCGGGGATGAAGCCTCCGGACTCCCGGAGGTTCTTAGAGATATCGGCAGGGTCGAACACAAGCGAGGAGTAAAAGTACGTAAAGAAAAAGATCAGCACCACATAAGTCACAAGGTACGGAACGCTTCCCGGCGCCACGTAGCTTTGCATCCACCCCAGCCCCTCTATCCAGGTGGCGAGCGAGCCGGGCAATTGGAGGATGGCCGTGGCAAAGATGATGGGGATCACGCCGCCCTGGTTCACCCGGATGGGAAGATGCGAGGTGTGCCCACCGTACACCCGCCGCCCGGAGGTGCGCTTGGCGTACTGGATGGGGATCTTCCTCTGGCCCTGCTGAATTACCACCGCCCCGGCAATCACGGCCACGAACACCACAATCAACCCCACTCCCCAAATCGGGTTCACCGCGCCCTCGGGAATCTCCACCAGATAGGTCCGGCCGAGCTGGTCGGGAAGGCGGGCCACGATACCCGCCATGATGATCATCGATACGCCGTTTCCGATCCCGTTCTCCGTGATCCGTTCGCCGATCCACATGAGGAAGATGGTGCCGGTGGTCAGCGCAAAGATGGACGTCAGGAAGAAAAACATGACCGGTATCTCGGGATCCACCAAGCCCCCCCGCGTCACCATGATGCTCATGCCGTAGGCCTGGACCAACGCCAGCCCCACCGTAGCCCAGCGGGTGTACTGGGTAAGCTTGCGCCGCCCTTCCCGCCCCTGTTGCTGCAGTGCCTTCAGCTTCGGAAAGACGGGGATCAGAAGCGAGAAGATAATCGAGGCATTGATGTAGGGGATAACGCCCAACGCAAACAGGGAGAACTGTTCCAGCGCCCCGCCGGTAAACATGCCGATGAAACCGAACAGTCCCTCACCGAACATCTGCTCCAGAACCCGCCCCACCTCAGACGTGTCCACTCCCGGAACCGGGACATGAGAACCGAGGCGGAAGATGAGCAACATACCGATGGTAAACAGAATCCGCTTTCGCAATTCTTCAACCGCGAAGATTGTGCGGAGTCGGTCGAACACCTCAGACCTCCTCCGCCACACCGCCGGCCGCTGCGATCTTCTCCCGCGCGGCGGCACTGAATCGACTCGCCCTGACCGTGAGCGACTTTGTGAGCTCACCACGCCCCAGGACCTTCAGGCCCGCTTTGGCCTCACGCACGACCCTGCGGCGGACGAGCTCCTCCAGCGAAACCTCCTCCCCGTCCTCGAACCGGCGGTCGAGCTCTTGCACGTTCACCACAGCGTACTCTACCCGCGAGGGATTCTTGAACCCCCTCTTGGGGAAGCGCATCCAGATAGGAGTCTGTCCTCCCTCAAAACCCGGGCTCTGGTTGACCCCGGAGCGGGAGCCTTGCCCCTTGGTGCCACGCCCTGACTCATGCCCGCCGCGGCCGGAGCCATACCCCCGTCCCACTCGCTTGCCACGCTTCGCGCTCCCCGGGCGAGGAGCTAGCTCATCCAGCCTGGGCATCTTCCTCCACCTCCACAAGATCCTCCACGGACTTGCCCCTGCGAGCAGCCACCGCTTCGACAGGCTCCGATTGACCAAGCCCCAATGCCGTGGCCCGGGCCAGGTTCAAAGGTGTATTGGTGCCCAGCGACTTGGTCAAGATGTTGTCGAGCCCCGCGAGCCGGCACACAGCACCCACAGTTCTGCCCGCGATGACGCCCGTCCCAGGGTATGCGGGCTTCAGCAGAACCCGCGATGCCTTGAACACACCAACCACTTCATGAGGGATCGTCCCATTGACCAACGCCACTCGGACCATACTCTTCGATGCGTCCCGGATGGCTTGTTGAATCGCCTGGGGTATCTCCACAGACTTGCCAAACCCCACACCCACGTGTCCCTGACGGTCCCCTACCACGGCCACCACACGGAACCGAAGACGCTTTCCTCCCCTGGTTACCTTGCCCACGCGGCGGATCTCGATGACCTCGTTTGCCAGGTCCTCCGGGTTGATATTGAGCTTCACAGAATCAACCCCTCCTCTCTGACCGCGTCGGCCAGTGCCTTGACCTTGCCGTGATACGGGTAGCCCCCACGGTCGAACACTACCTCTTCCACGCCGGCCGCCCGCGCCCGTTGAGCCACCAGCCGGCCGACCAGCCGGGCTGCTTCGACCGTAGCGCCGGTCGCCTGGTCGCGTGCCTCCTCCGCCAAGGTAGAGGCGCTGGCCATGGTGTGCCCGCGCTTGTCATCCACTACCTGTGCATAGATGTGCTTGAGGGACTTGTACACAACCAGACGGGGCCGCTCCGCGGTGCCCGTGACCTTCCGCCGGACCCGCGCGTGTCGCTTCCGGCGCTGCGTATCTCTCGTCAATCTCGTTGCCGTAGGCATCACTTCACCCCTACCTTGCCTGCCTTGCGCACTATTTCCTCATCCCGATAGCGAACGCCGGTTCCCCTGTACGGCTCCGGGGGTCTGAACCCACGGATTACCGCCGCTGCCTGGCCAACCCTCTGCTTGTCAACGCCTGACACCCTTATCCGGGTGTTCTCCGGGACCTCCACCTCCACCCCGTCTGGGACCTCATAGTGAACTGGGTGTGAGTAACCTAACTCCATGACCAGCGTCCGACCCTCCAACCGAGCGCGGTAACCAAGGCCCCTAAGCTCCAAATCGCGCTGCCACTTGTGCTTCACCCCGTGAATCACGTTGGCGATAAGCGCCCGGTACAGCCCATGCCGCGACCGGTGAACCGTTCGCTCCCCGCAGCGGGAGACGTGCAGCGCCCCGTCGCGCAACTCAACGGACACCAACTGCGGCTCGTACCGCTGCTCCAACGTACCATACGGCCCTTTGACCAGCACTCGGCCTTCGTGCAACTCAACCTGCACGTCTTCGGGCACAGGGATGGGACGCTTGCCGATCTTAGACATTCCACTCACCTCACCATATCTCGCAGACGATCTCCCCACCCAGGTTGCGTCGTCTTGCCTCCCGCCCGGTCATCAATCCCTGGGACGTGGACACCACACACACTCCCAGCCCGCCCCGCGTGTTGGGGATTTCCTCCGCCCCCACATACACACGCCGGGCCGGCCGACTCACTCGGCGCAGCCCCCCGATCGCCAATCGGCGCTCCCTGGTCCCCAGCTGTTGGTACTTAAGCACCAAACTGAGCTCAGGGAAGGATCCTTCCCGTTCCACCTCATAGCCTTCGATATAGCCCTCCTCGGCAAGGATGCCAGCGATGGCCTCTTTCATCTTCGACGAGGGCAGGCGCACCTTGCTATGGCCCCTCTGCCCTGCATTGCGAATCCTGGTCAACATATCGCCGATCGGATCGCTGACTGTCAACTCACCCTCCTTACCAGCTTGCCTTCTTCACGCCGGGTATCTCGCCATCCAAGACCATCTTGCGAAAACACAGACGGCACAACCCATAATCTCGTATATATCCCCGCGGCCGCCCGCACAGGCGGCATCGGTTTCGGTGACGAACCGCGTACTTGGGCTTTCTCATAGACTTGAGTACCAACGCCTTGCGCGCCATATCACACCTCCTAGCTCTCCCGGAACCGACAGCCAAGGCTGCGCAATAGCGCCTCCGCTTCCCGGTCAGTCTCCGCGGTGGTGCACATGGTGATGTCCATGCCCTGGGTACGCACCACATCGTCATAGGTTACCTCGGGGAACACCAGCTGCTCCGGAAGGCCCAAGGTATAGTTCCCCCGACCATCGAACGAGTCCATGGATACACCTTTGAAGTCCCGGATTCCGGGCAACACCACATTAAACAGCCTATTCAAAAACTCGTACGCCTTCACCCCGCGCAGCGTCACCTTGCACCCAATTGCCTCCCCCTCCCGAATCCGAAAGTCGGATACGGAGCGCTTGGCCCGGGTCACCAGCGGCTGCTGGCCGGAAAGCTCCCGCAGATTCCTGACCGCACCCTCTAGCACCTTAGGATCGTCATCCTTGCCCACTCCCATGTTCACCACGACCTTCTCCAGATAGGGCACCTGCATGGGATTGGACAGGCCCAGCTCCTTCTGGAGCTCCGGCGCCAGCTCGTTTATATATCGCTCGTAAAGCACTATCTTCCTCACTCAAACGTAGCGCCGCACTTCCGACAACGACGCATCTTTGTCCCGGCCACCACCGCTGCACCGATGCGAGTCGGCACACCGCACTCGGAGCACACCACAGCCACATTCGACTCGTGAAGCGGTGCCTCCCGCTGTATGATGCCCGGCTGCCGCACGGTCTGAGTCGGCCGTTGGTGCTTGGTGATCATATTCACACCTTCCACCAGCACCCCATACCTCTCCGGGTATACCCGGAGCACCTTGCCCATCTTGCCCCGGTCTACTCCGGCAATTACCTTCACCCGATCGCCCTTTTTGACCTTGCGCATCTCGCCTCCTACACCACCTCGGGCGCCAGAGAGATGATACGCATCATCCCTTTGTCCCTGAGCTCACGAGCGACGGGCCCGAATACCCGCGTACCTATTGGCTGCAGATTCTTATCCACCAACACCAGAGCGTTCTCGTCGAACCGAATTGTGCTTCCGTCCGACCGCCGGTACGGCGCATGACTTCTCACAACCACACCTCGCACTACATCACCCTTCGTGAACTCTGAGGTGGCGATCCTCTTCCGCACCGAGCCCACCACAATGTCCCCAATCTGCCCTCGGGGACGCTTTCCCTGAACGGTGATGCACCGCACTTCCTTCACCCCAGTATTGTCCGCAATGGTAAGCATGGTCCGTGCCAAGATCATGGTTAGCCCTCCGCCCGCCGTACAACCTGCACCAACCGCCACCGCTTTAGGCGCGACAGCGGCCGGGACTCTTGAATCCTGACCATGTCCCCAACACGGGCTTCCTCGACCTCATCATGCACGTAGTACTTGGTCCGGCTCAGCACGTATTTGTGGTAGCGCCGGTGCAGGAGCCTCTTGTCCTCAACGACCACCAACGTCTTGGCCATGCGAGCGCTTACAACCCGGCCTACCCGTTCCTTACGCATGGCCCCTCCTCCCTTCCTCGGCGCGCTCCCGGAGGACCGTCAGCGCACGAGCCAGATCACGTCGGGTCTTGGTGATCTCCGCCGTGTTCTGCAGCTGTCCCGAAGTGTACTGGAACCTCAAGTTCATATACTTCCGCTTCCACTCACGCACGCGCTGCTCCAACTCCTCGCGCGACATGTCCCTAAGGTCTACGGCCCTCATCGTTCCCCTCCCAGGTGGAACTTCGTCTTCAACCGAGTGGGGATCGGCAGCTTATAGCTCACCAGGCGGTGGATGCGCTTGGCCTCTTCCGGCGGAACCCCGGCAAACTCAAACAGCACGTTGCCCGGACGCACTACCGCGACCCAGTTCTCTACATTGCCCTTTCCCTTGCCCATACGGGACTCCGCCGCCTTCTTGGTGTACGGCTTGTCGGGGAAGATGCGAATCCATACCTTCCCGCGGTGCGTAGCCCGGGCCAGCGTAGTTCGCGCCGACTCAATCTGCTGGCGCGTGATCCACGCAGCGGCCAGCGCTTGGATACCGTACTCGCCAAACGCAACATCATTCCCCCGCCCCGCCACGCCCTTCCGGCGGCCGCGATGCTGCTTCCGGTACTTTGTCTTATTCGGAAACAACAGTGGCATCGTCAGCGCCCCTCATCGCTTCGCGCCCTCGGGGACCAGATTTCCCCACGGCACACCCATGCTTTGACCCCGATCACGCCGTACTTAGTCATCGCCTCGGCCAGCCCATAATCAACGTCCGCCCGCAGAGTTTGCAGAGGCACCCGCCCCTGCTTCATCTCCACCATCCGCGAGAGCTCCGCACCGCCAAGCCTTCCGGATATCCGCAGTTTGACCCCCTGCGCCCCGGCGGACATGACCCGCCTGTTAGTCTCCTTCATAGCCCGGTAGGGGTTTATCCGGTTCTCGATCTGAAAGGCCACATCCTGGGCCACCAAAGGCGCCTCCAGCTCAGGCCGTTCCACTTCCAGGACCCCTATACGCACCTGCCGACCGCTCATCTCCGACAGTTCGGCCTGGAGCTTGTCAATCTCGCTCCCGCCTCGGCCGATGATGATCCCCGGGCGGGCAGCCCGCACGGTAACCAACACGCGGTCCTCCACGGCCCGCTCTACCTGCACCTCGGCAACACCGGCGCCCCGGTACGTCTTCCGTATGAGCTCCCGGATCTTCCGGTCCTCGGCCACATACTCGGGCACCAGAGCGTCATTGGCGAACCAGTTGGAACGCCACTTCCGCAGCACCCCCACTCGGAATCCCACGGGATGTGTCTTCTGGCCCATCAGTCCTCCCTTTCGGCCACCGCAATGGTGATGTGGGACAGCTTGCGTCGCATGATGTCTGCTCGGCCGAAAGCCCGCGGTTTCAGGCGACGCATTCTAGGGCCTTCGTCCACCCACACCTGTCTGATCCACAGACGGTCGGCATCCATCTCATAGTTTTGCTCTGCGTTGGCGACTGCGGAATCCAGTATCTTACTTACAATCCGCGCCGCCTTTTTCGACGAGTACGCCAGGATCCTCTGGGCCTCCTCAACGTGCTTGCCTCGAATCTCATCGGCCACAGCCCGACATTTCAGCGGGGAAACACGCACGAAGCGCCCGCGTGCCACGGCCTCCCTCATCCCTGTCTCCATCATTTGAGCGGCGGTGCCGACTTCTTCCGCATGCCGCCATGGCCACGGAAGGTGCGGGTGGGAGAGAACTCACCCAGGCGGTGCCCGATCATGGCCTCGGTGATGTACACCGGTACCATGTGTCGGCCGTTGTGCACGCGGATGGTCAGCCCCACCATCTCCGGAATGATCATGGAGGCCCGAGACCATGTCTTGATCTCCCCCAAGTCACCCCTCTTGTGACGCTGCACCTTTCGCAGGAGCTTTGGGTGTACATAGGGTCCCTTGTTCTTTGACCGCGCCATCCTTACTTCCTCCTCTTGACGATCCACGCGTTACTGGGCTTGCGCCGTTTACGAGTCTTCCGCCCACCCTTGGCCAGCCAGCCCCAGGGGGACTTCGGCGCCCGGCCCTCACCGCTGCGCCCCTCGCCACCTCCGTGGGGGTGGTCCGCAGCGTTCATCGCCGTGCCGCGAACCGCAGGGCGGAAACCCAAATGACGTCTTCGCCCGGCCTTCCCATGTTTGATATTCTTGTGATCGGGGTTGCTCACGCTGCCGAGCGTGGCCATACAGTCCACATGGAACTGTCGCATCTCACCGGACGGCAGTCTCAACGTAGCCCTGTCCCCCTCCTTGCTGAGCACCCTCACCTCGGTGCCCGCCGCCCGGCCGATCTTGCCGCCGGACCCGGGAGTCAGCTCCACGTTGTGCACCGTAGCTCCCACGGGCACACGCCGCAGAGGCATTGCGTTGCCCGGCCTGGGCTCGGCCGTTATCCCGGCCTCCAACACGTCGCCCACCGAGGCCTCGAACGGGGAAAGGATGTACCGCTTCTCCCCGTCAGCATAGTGCAGTAGGACGATCCAGCTTGACCGATTCGGATCATACTCCTGCGATACCACCTTTGCCGGCACATTCCACTTGTCACGGTTGAAGTCCACAAGCCGGTAACGCCGCTTGGTCCCTCCCCCACGGTGCCGCACGGTCATCCTCCCTTGAGAGTTCCGGGCAGACCGTCGTTTATGCTTCCTGAGCAGCGACTTCTCCGGCTTCTTTCGATCCAGTTCGCTGTATTCCGGCAGGACCCCGTGCCGTTGCCCCGGGCTCACCGGACGTCGTTTCTTCATCGGCATCGCATCACCCCACTAAATCGATCCTGTGCCCCGGCGCCAGCTTAACCACCGCCCGCTTTTCGCCACTTGTGCGGCCGTGTCGCCGATCCATCCGGGTCCGTCGCGGCTTGCCAGGGCGACGAAACGCCCACACTTTCTCCACCTTGACGCCGAACATCTCCTCAACTGCCTGCCGAACGGCCACCTTGCTGGCACCGGGCCGGACAGCAAAGGTGTACTTGCCGTCCTCGATCTCCCGCCATGACTTCTCTGTAAGCACCGGCCGCAACAAGATATCCTCGGGATAGACACCCGGATCAGCTTTCATCCTTCACCCTCCCAGCCAACTCGTCCACCCCGGCCAGAGTCGCCACAAGTCCATCGTATGCTAACACCTGGTAGGCGTGGAGGGAGGCCGCACCTACACAACTAACGCCGGGAATGTTGGACAGAGACTTAACAACCGGCACGTCATACTCGTCGGAAGCCACAACTACTAACACCTTCTCCGGGCAACCCAGCTTGCTGAGCACCCCCAGCCCGTCCTTGGTGCGTGGCTTTTCAAATCCAAGCCGGTCCACCAGCCACAGGGCGTCTTCCTGAAATCGTGCCGAGAGGGCCGACACCAACGCTCCCCGTCGCATTTGTTTGGGCAATCGCAGTCGCCTGGGCCCCGGCGAAGGACCGAAGGTCACCCCACCGTGCCTCCACAGCGGGGAGCGGATTGTCCCGTGCCGAGCACGGCCGACCCCTTTCTGCCGCCAGGGCTTGCGCCCGCCGCCGGACACCTCGGCCCGCATCCGCACGGAGGCGGTTCCCTGCCTCTGGTTATGCAGGAACACCCGCACGGCACGGTGCAGAAGGTCCTCGTTGACCTCTGCCCCGAACAGGGCCTCGGGCACCTCAATGCGTTCCGGCTCACCGCCCAGAGCGTCGAAACGGTACAACCTCGCCTCAAGCATCGCTCTTCCTTATCTTGAGCAGTCCCTTCCGGTGCCCCGGCACTGACCCTCTGAGCACCAACAGCCCGCGCTCGGTATCTACCTTAAGAACCTCGATGTTACGCATTGTCACCCGCTTGGCTCCGAAATGGCCCGGCATGCGCTTCCCCTTCATTATCTTACGCGGACCGGTGGGCCCGGCCGTCCCCGGACGCCGGATCATCTTGTGCCCGTGCGATTTCGGCCGGGAGCTAAACCCATGGCGCTTGATCGTGCCCGCGAACCCCCGACCCTTGGACACTCCGCTCACGTCAACCCGGTCGCCTTCGGAGAACGCATCGACGCCCACCTCCTGGCCCGCAGAGTATTCTCCCGGCGCCACGACCCGCGCCTCATACATGTGCCGCCGCGGGGCCAGACCGGCCTTGGCATACTGCCCCCGGACCGGCGCTGACATCTTGTGTTCCTTCACCTCTCCATAGCCCAGCTGCAACGCCCCGTAACCGTGGCGCTCCGGCTCCTTGACCTGCACTATCACCGAGGGTTCCACCCACACCACCGTAGCACCCACAGCTCGGCCCTCGCCGTCGAACCACTGCGTCATACCTACCTTCTTGCCCATAAGCGCCAGCGCCATTGGATCCCCCTAAAGCTTGATCTCGATGTCTATTCCGGTGGGAAGCTCAACCTCCATGAGCGCATTGATGGTCTCAGAGGTAGGTTCCCGTATGTCGATCAGCCGCCGGTGCACCTTGCGCTCGAAGTGCTCCATGGACCGCTTGTCCACGTGAGGGGAGCGGAGCACAGTGTACAACCGCCTATGGGTGGGAAGCGGAATCGGGCCCGCCACCCTTGCTCGCGTACTTCGGGCAGTGTCCACCAACTTGCGAACAGCCGCATCCACCAGTTCGTGATCATAGCTTTGCAGCCTGATCCTGATCTTCTCCCTTGCCATATCAGTATCCTCTGCTCCTTAACACGTCACGTGCGGTCTCCTCGGGGACCACATCGTAATGGGCAACGCGAAGGGAACACGTCGCCCTTCCCTGAGTGAGCGAACGCAGTTGGGTTGCATACCCGAAGGTTTCAACCACCGGAATGGTAACCCGCACGCTTTCCACGGGTCCCCTGGTAGCGATCTTGTGGATCTGTCCCCTTCGACGTCCCAGATCCGAAACGACCTCTCCGAGGTACTCGCCGGGCGTGATTATATCACCGACTGCCACAGGTTCCAACAGCTTCATCCCCGCTCTCTCCAACCCCTTCCTCACCGCCTGCGTAGCGCAGGCCTCGAACGCAACCTCACTGGAATCCACAGGATGGGACGCCCCTCCCAACACCTCCACCGCCACATCGGTCACGGGGAAGCCTCCTAGCGGGCTGCTACCAAGGGCCCCCTGCGCCCCCCGCCGCGCAGCCTCCACGTAGTCAGGGGGTAGCTCGCTTGCGTCGACATCAGCGTTCACCGAGTTGCCCTCTCCACGGGGCAGCGGAGACAGGTCCAGGCGCACCTTCGCATACTGAGCGCGCCCGCCTAAGGTCCGTGAGAGTTCCTCCACCACATTAACCGGAGCCGCGGCGGTCTGCTTGTAGGCAACCTGCGGACGACCCACCCGATGCCCCACACCAAACTCACCCTCCAAACGATGAAGCTGTACCTGCAGCTGCAATTCACCCATGCCCCCGACCAGCAGCTGTCCAGTGCCCTCGTCCTCCACCACCTGGAAGGTAGGATCTTCCTGCGCGATGCGCTCCAGCGACTGTCGCAGCTTGCCTTCCTCGGCTTCCGAACGAGGTTCCACGGCGGAGAACACCACCGGCTCGGGGAACACGATCCTCTCCAACACCACTGGTCGCTCCTGCGCACACAAGGTATCCCCAGTCAGTACCTGCTCGGACGTAATAATCCCCACGATGTCCCCGGCCCAAGCCCTTGCCAACCTTTCACGCCTATTTGCATGCAGCCTAAACAGCCTCACTACACGGGCCCGTCGCTCAGAGTCGGCGTTTAACACCACCTCGCCCTCTGATATGCAGCCTGAGTAAATCCGCACGTAGAGCAGCCTCTCTGCGTAAGGATCCGCGGCAACCTTGAACACCAGTGCCGCTAACGGCTCGGCTGCGTCTGCCTTGCAGGCCACGACGTCCGAACTCCCCGGGGGGTGTCCCTCCACTGGTGGTACCTCGGGAGGTGCCGGCAGGTACCTGACCACCGCGTCCAAAACCGGCTGTACTCCCACATTGGCCAGGGCACTACCCCCCAGCACAGGCACCGCCCGCCGCTGCAGGGTTAACTCACGGACGACGCCGTGAATCTCCTCCTTGGAAATGGGGCTTCCGGCGAGGTACTTCTCAGCGAGGCGGTCACAGTGGTCAGCCAGGCGCTCCAACAGCGAATCCCGCCAGTAGCTCAAGGTCGAACTTAGCTCATCGGGCAGGGGCTTGTGCTGGAACCTCAGGCCACGAGAATCCGTGTCCCATTCCAGAAGCCTCCCTCCAACAACGTCCACCAGACCAAGCAGCCGCCCGTCTTTATCCTTCCAAGGGAACATGAGGACCAGGGGGACCACCCCCAGGCGCTCCTCCATCATCCCTACCGTCCGCGCAAAATCCGCCTCTCCCCGGTCCAGCTTGTTTACAAAGGCAACCCGCGGCACCTTGTACCGATCGGCCTGGTGCCACACGGCCTCGGATTGCGATTCCACGCCCTCCACACCGGAAAACACCACCACCGCGCCATCAAGCACGCGCAGCGAGCGCTCCACCTCCACGGTGAAGTCGACGTGTCCTGGGGTGTCGATCAAATTAAGCTGATGTCCCCCCCAGGCGACCGTGGTGGCCGCCGCGGTGATGGTTATGCCCCGCTGTCGCTCCTGGGACATCCAATCCATCTCCGTAGTCCCCTCGTGGACCTCCCCCATCCGGTGGATTCGGCCGCTGTAGTAAAGGATGCGCTCGGAAAGAGTTGTTTTACCCGCGTCTATATGGGCGACGACACCAGTGTTCCTGACCTTTTGGATGTCGTACGCCGGCCCCTCCATGGGCACGCACCTACAGGGACCCGCTCACCAGCGGTAGTGAGCGAAGGCACGGTTGGCCTCCGCCATGCGGTGGGACTCCTGCTTCCTGCTGAACGCTCGCCCCTCACCCTTGGCGGCCTCTGAGATTTCCGCCGCCAGCCGCTCGGGCATGGTGTACTCCGCACGGCCCCTGGCTGCGCTGGCCAGCCAGCGCAGCGACAACATAGTCTGCCGGTTCTGCGGGACCTCGAACGGCACCTGATAGGTAGCACCGCCCACACGTCGGGAGCGGACCTCCAGCTTGGGCATGCAGTTTTGCACCGCCTTGATAAACGTCTCCAACGCCGGCCCCTCCCCCCGCCGCTCCAGGAGGTCAAATGCTTCGTACACGCAACGACGGGCCGCGCTCTTTTTGCCGTCCTGCATTACGTAGTTGATGAGCTTCTCCACCAGCTTGGAGCCGTGTCGGACATCCGGGGAAACGTCACGTCCCGGAATCACAAGGTTAACCGTGGCCATGTCAGCCTCCCTTGGGGCGCTTCGCCCCATACCTTGACCGGCTCTGGCGCCGACCCTCAACCCCGGCGGCGTCAAGGGAACCGCGGACAATATGGTACTTGACCCCCGGCAAATCCTTCACCCGTCCTCCACGTACAAGCACGATGGAGTGCTCCTGCAAGTTGTGTCCCTCTCCAGGAATGTACGCCGTGACCTCGCGTCCATTGCTCAGCCTGACCCGGGCCACCTTGCGCAGCGCGGAGTTGGGCTTTTTCGGGGTGCGAGTGAACACACGCATACAAACCCCCCTGCGCTGCGGGCAGCCCGTGAGCGCAGCCGATTTGCTCTTGCCACGCTCCGGCTTCCGTCCATTACGAATCAACTGGTTAAACGTCGGCATTCTACCTCCTGCTCGGGCCGCATTATATCCGCGGCCGGGACCGGATCAATGTTCCTCTGGCTGCGGCCCACCCAGGTCCTCCGGCTTGTCGCCATCCTCAGGCTCGTCCAAAGCAGGGCGCGGGTATCCAGTCCCCACAGGCACGCGTTTGCCCACCATCAGGCACGGCTTCAGCCCCTCCAGCAGGTCCCGTTGCCCACGCAGAGCGGCGTCGGCCAATACCTTCGTAGTACGCTCAAACGACGCGGCGGCCAGCCACGATTTCTTTAGCAGCGCCGCCCGGGAAATCCTGAGGAGTTCACGTTCGCCGCGGGGGATTCTGTACTCGGCAAGTCGGACGCTCCGCGGCTCACCCAGATGCTCAACCTTGACCTGGCGGGTGTCCTGCGCCACAAGTCGATCCAGAAGCTCGCGGGACATGACCTCCCCCGGCTCGGCAAAGGTCATCCCACCGCGGGTGGCGGCGGCTAGGATCGTGTCCCCGACAATCTCTTCCCGCTCCCGCCGGATGCGTTCGTTCTCGGCGGCCAACCGTTGGACCTCGGCCTGGAAAACCTCCAAAGGCACGATGTCGTTGAGCACAAAGGCGGACTCCCCAGGATCGGCAATGCGCACGTTATTTAGTATCTGGCGGATGACAATCTCGAAGTGCTTGTCGTTTATGTCGACTCCTTGCGAACGGTAGACCTTTTGCAGCTCGGTGAGCAGGTACTCGCGAGTCTTGTGCACCCCCGCCACCTCCATCAAGTAGTAGGGGGGGATTACTCCCTTGGACAGCGGCTCGCCACGCTCAAGTTTCTCACCCGGTCGCACGATTACCGCCTCTGCACATTCCACCCGAGCCCGATAGCGTACCCGCACGGTGACCACATCCTCGGCGTCTTCTGTCTCTAGCTTCTCTACCCACAGCCTCTCGCCCCGGGGCAGGTTGACTCGGAATAGCTCTGTCTTGTCTCTTACCGGCGCACCGTGCTCCACACTGGGCACCACATCAGCAGTTACTGGCACCGTGAGACTGGCGCTGGAGGGGGCTATCACCGCCACCGAGTCCTCTCCCGCCAGCACCTTGCCGGATGTCTCCGAGACCAAGACCAACGGTCGGGAGCGGGTGGTCAGCTTCCGTCCAGCCTCCACCTGTTCGCCTTCACCGACCAGGATCTGAGCCCCGTAGGGGGCCTCATAGCGGTACACCTTTCCGTCCTCGCCCCGGATTACCACCAGACGTGTCTTGTTCTCCGACTTGAGCTCCACCGTCCCCCCAGCCTCAGCCAAAGGAGCCTCCACATGGTATTGCTGGCTCAGGGGGGCTCCTTCCTCCACCGACTGGCCATGCTCCACCGCCGGGCCCGCCTCGGTGGGCAAAACGTACACCCTATCGAGTCCGGCTGTATCCAGTATCGCCAACTTGCGCTGGCCGTCCTCGTGGAAGAAAAAGGCCGTCCCCGCTCGCGGGGAGCGCAACGACAGGAAACTGCTCGCCTCCACTTCGGCGCCCTCCGGCGCCTCTACAAGCGCCGCCGGCAGTCGCACCGTCCGTGAGTTGGACACAATTTCCACCATCTCCCGGCCGGTTCGGGTCGGCTCCACCCCGGTCACGTGGCCGGTAAGGGGTGTGACCGGCGCGTGAGCGGCCTTGGTGGTTTTGCGCGCTTCGAACAGCTCCTCCGCGCGCGGCAGGCCTTGGGTGATGTCCACACCCACGACGCCGCCCGTGTGAAACGTGCGCATGGTAAGCTGGGTCCCCGGCTCCCCGATGGATTGGGCGGCGATCACCCCGACCGCCGTGCCCAGTTCCACCAATCGGTGGTAGGCAAACTCCAGCCCATAACACTTCTGGCAGAGGCCATCGGCACACCGACAGGTGGTAGGTGCGCGCACCACAATCCTGGGCCGCACACGCACCCTCTCCACCCCCGCCTCCAACAGCTCCTGCCGCATCTCGGGCGTAAAGCTCTCGTCGAGCCGCACCATCGTAACACCGGTTCCCGGATTTCGTACATCCTCCAAAGACTTGCAGTACGCAATACGCCTAGCCACATCCGGATCCCGCAGATCCAGCTCCGCCTCCAGCCTCCCCAACCACTCAGCGGTCTGCCGGTCGATGAGCTCATCACGCTCAAGCAGGGAATCACCAGTACGCGGATCCCGAACCACGTCAGCCGTAAAGCGGCCGTAGATACGGCGGGCGATGTCCTCCATGACCTCCCCTTTGGCGAAGTACAGAGGGTCGACCTCTTCTCCCTGCCGGGTGCCGCAGTCCTCCTCCCGAACGATCACGTCCACACAGGCGTCGACAAGGCGGCGGGTGAGATAGCCGGCGTCCGCGGTGCGCAAGGCGGTGTCGGCCGTCCCTTTCCGGCCGCCGTGCGTGGAGATGAAGTACTCCAGGATGCTCAGCCCCTCGCGGAAGTTAGACTTCACCGGCCATTCAATGATCTGCCCCTGGGGATCGGACATCGGCCCACGCATCCCCACCAATTGCTTCACCTGGCTGGACGACCCTCGCGCCCCCGAGGCCACAATTCCCCACACCGGGTTGAACTGCTTCTGGGAGAGGTTAGCCATAGTCACTTCTTCCACAGCGTCCACCGTATCCCGCCACACCCGGATCACCGCCAGGAACCGCTCCTCGTCGGTGGCCAAACCCCGGCTGTACATGTGGTTGATGCGGTCCACCTGCTCCTGGGCCCTATTTATCAGCTGTTCTTTTTCCACCGGGATCTCACAGTCAGTGATGGAGATGGTCAAGCCCGACACCGTCGCGTACTTGAACCCGAGCTCCTTCAACCGGTCCAGAAGCTCTGCCGTGCGTTCCCATCCATGCCGCAGGAAGCACTCGTAGATCTTCTCGCGGACCACGCGGGACTCAAACACCACCTCGTAGTCCTGTAAGTCCGGAGGCAGCGCTTCGTTCAAAATCGCCCTTCCCAGGGTGGTCTCCCGCACCCAGCCGTCCAGCCTGATCTTCACCGGTGCATGCAGCTCCAGATCGCCGCGCTCATAGGCCCGGCGGGCTTCGTTGATCGACTTGAAGGCCCTCCCGGCTCCCTTCGCTTGAGGAGCTATCTGGGAGAGGTAGTAGATGCCGTACACCTGATCCTGCGTAGGCACTGCCAGCGGATCACCGTGGGCCGGCGAGAGGACGTTCCGCACTGAGAGCATCAGCTCCCGCACCTCGGCCACCGCTTCCCGAGACAGGGGAAGGTGGACCGCCATCTGGTCGCCGTCGAAGTCGGCGTTGTAAGATGGGCACACATGAGGATGGATCTGGATCGCATCGCCATCCACCAACACCGGCTCGAAACCCTGTATGCTCAGCCGGTGCAATGTGGGAGCCCGATTCAACAGCACTGGGTATTCCTTTATAAGCTGCTCCAAGACATCCCATACCTCCGGCAGCTCACCATTCATCGCCCGGTTGACCAGCTCGTCGTAATCGGAGAACGGCACATCCTCCAACCTGGCAGTGACGAAGGGCTGGAATAGCCTCAGGGCCATTTTCTTGGGGATACCGCACTGGGATAGCTTGAGCTTTGGGTTGACCACGATGACCGCTCGTCCTGAGTAGTCCACACGCCTCCCGAGCAGATGACGCCGAAGACGTCCTTGCTTTCCTTGAATGCGTTCGGACAAGGACTTAAGCGGACGTCCGTCCCGGCCCCGAATCGGGTTGTCCTTCTTCTCGTTGTGAATCAGGGCGTCCACCGCCTCCTGTAACATGCGCCGCTCGTTACGCAGGATGATCTCGGGGGCGCCCATCTCCATGAGCTTGTTCAGGCGGTTATTCCGGTTGACGATACGCCGGTATAGGTCGTTGAGGTCCGTGGTGGCGAACTTGCCCCCCTCCAACTGGATCATCGGGCGCAGATGGGGCGGCAGCACCGGGACCACTTCCAGCACTATGTGCTCGGGGCGGTTCTCCGACTGGCGGAGCTGATCCACCACCTCCAACCGATGCAGGATACGCCGACGCTCACCCTGGTTGGCCGTTTGATCAAGCTCCAACCACAGCTCATCGACCAGCTCATCCAACTGAAGGCTACCCAGCAGGCCCCGTATCCCCTCGGCTCCGGTGGAGGCCTCTACGCCACCCGGGAACGCCCGCTCGTAGGCACGGACCTCCAGCGAGGTCAACGATTGCCCCAGCCGCAGGGGAACGTCCTTGCCCACCCGGGTGACCAAGTAGGTGAGGTTGTCTACGGTTTCCTCCACCGTATGCCCCTCAACCCCTTCATAGCGGGCCCGGAGCATGTCGAACATCGTCTGCGAACAGATCTCCACTGCAGGGCGCTCAGCCAGAAGCTCGCCTTCCTCAACTTCGTCCCCGTCCTCCACCATCAGTTCCACATCAGGTGCCACCGGATACTCGTGGCGCCCCACGGCCGCCACGTGGAAGGTCTCCCCGTTCTCCAGGCGGCGGGCCTCAACGCTGACCGCCCCGGCCTCGTCCGCAGTCACCCGAGCCGCCTCAGCCACCAGCATGGCTCTCTCCACCTGGAAGGTGAACACGCCTGACAGGATACGAACCTCCGTATCGTAAAGCGGTTCCCCCGGGCGGACCTTGGGCGAGCCCGACTGGGTGACGATGTACAGGTCTTCGCGCGCAGTTTCCGTCTCGTAGTAGGCGATTCTTCGCAGGTCGCGCCGTTTTATCCCCAGGAGTCGGGAAAGCGGGCTGGCCACGCCCTTCAGGTACCAAAAATGCACCACCGGGCTGGCCAACCTAATGTGACCCATGTTCACCCGACGCACCCCGGACTCGGTGACCAGCACCCCGCACTTCTCGCAGGTAATCCCTTCGTACTTCCGGCCCCGGTACTTACCGCACGAGCACTCGTAATCGTTCTCCGGGCCGAAGATCTCCTCCGCGTAGAGCCCTCCGCGTTCCGGCTTGTGCGTGCGGTAGTTGATGGTCTCGGAGTTGACTACCTCCCCCCGGGACCACGAAAGCATCTCCTCTGGAGAAGCCAGGGTAAGCTGGATCGCCCTAATGTCATCACCCGATATTGCCACGCAACCTCACCTCACTGGCTGGACACACGTAAGCCTGGGAACCGTCCGGTAACCGCAAGCTGTCAGTTCGCCTTCTCCGGCTTGGCTTCTCCGCTTTCGTCACCACGCCTGCGGTATTCAGTGGTGTAGAACCCGCTTCCCTTGTACACAACGCCGAAAGTGGACAGCCTGCGCATCACCTTCGGCGAACCGCACGCGCTGCACCGCACAGACGCTCCATCCCCAACAGCCACCAACTCTCGGAATTCCTCCCCACACTGTTCACACCTATATCTGTAGATCGGCATCCCACATCGCCTCCAACCACATACATATCCCCTTCCAAGGACACCATATCGGGGTCAAAAAGACGCGTGACTAAGCGGCGGTAAGGATATCCCAACTGCGGCGCTTTGCAAGTCACGCTCGGCTCCCCCACCGCGCTCCCCCCGGCGGGCCAAGCTCAGCCGATGGGTCTCGTCTTCGCGCTCGAGCCGGAAACACACAGTCTGAGAGCGGGGGCTCAGGCCTGCAGCCTCCAGCGTGAGCTGGGCGCCCGCAGCCAAGCCCTCCGCCACGGACTCCGGACAACGCCCGGACCAGTCAGCCCTTAGCAAAGCCAGCGGGGATTGAGGCACTAGCAGGTACATCCGCACATCACTTGGTAGAAACAGCGTTTGCAGGTGACTTTGCTCGGACCGGCTGCGCGCCACCACCACCTGAAGATCAGGGGGGATATGGTGGTAATGCTCGAATTCCAGAAGCTGGAGGTTGTTGACCGTCAGTGGCCCATCGTGGAGCAGGCTCTCCACCCGCTCGGCGAAAGCCCTGTCCCGCAAACTGCACCGCGCCCCCTCGCCCCAAGGCTCCCCTTCCACATCCAGCTCGCGGGCCAGGCTGGCCAGCTTTTCCTCGCTGCTTTCGTTACTCTCTAGGCCCAAAAGAGCCTCGCTGTCCACCCAGCCGGCGTCCTCGGCCAGGGAGGGAGGCAGAAGGCGCGCCGAAAGCGGGCGCAACACACGCCCCTCCAGTCCTACGGACCTGTCCAGCCCCTGCAACTCCTGCGGGCC
>JAWOCQ010000114.1:0-18826 GCA_046483725.1 Candidatus Bipolaricaulota bacterium | reverse complement strand
GCTGGCGCCGGGCTCCCTCGGCGCCGGCTGGGTCGTTGCTTTGGAGGTCGGTGTTTAGCGACTCTCTGCTGTTGTGTTACTCCACCTCTATCTCCAGGGTCTCGCTGTCCGTGGCGTCCACGTCGTCCCACACTTGGACCGAGGCCGTGTAGGATCCTGTTTGCTCATAACCATCTTCGTAGGTATGTGTGACGTTCAGCGTGTCGGTGGGGGTGCCCAGGGTTGTGCTGACAACGTAACCGTCGCCGGAGTCAAGCTCCCACTTCACCAGTTCCTGGTCTCCATTGGCTTCGGCCTCGAACTCGAACGTCACATCAACCCCCACAGACGGGGTCTGCGGAACGGCCGTGAACGAGGTGATCTCCGGTCCGGGAGGGGTGACGGTGACGGTGACGGTGTCGCTGGCTGTGGTTCCGTCTTCGTCCTCTACGAGCAGTTCAGCGATGTACTCCCCGGCTTCGTCATACGTGTAGTCAAGCTCTTCAGAGATGCTCGATACCTCGACGACCTCCCCGGCGGGATCCTCGCCATCCCCGTAGTTCAGGGTCCACTCGACGATCTTCTTCCCTGTGGGCGCGGTGGCTTCCACGGTGAATGTCACCTCCAAAGGAGCAGTCCCTTCGGCCGGCTCTACTCCCAAGGAGGCGGTGGGTGCGTCAGGATCGGTCACGGTGATGGTTACGGTGTCCGTGTCGGTCCGACCGCGGTCGTCTTGCACGGTGAGCTGGGCTATGTAGATATTCGCCTCGTCGTAAGTGTGTACGACGGTGGTGTCTACGTCGCTGCCGGTAGCCGGTGTGGAACTATCGCCGAACTCCAGGGTGTAGCTAGTGATGTTCCCTGTGGAGCCGGAGAGGGTGAACTCCACAGACTCCCCCTTCTCGATGCTTGTGGGCGAGGCGGACAGAACCGCCGTGATCCGTGGGGCGAACATCCACCCGCACCCTCCCAGGCCGAGCCCGATCGCCGCCAGCACGGCAATGCTCAACAGATACTTCGCTCTCATGCCGACCTCCTTCTTCCTTCGTTACGCGTCGGTTGCCTTAACAATAAGAGGGCACTCCGGGAGCTGCTAGCCCTTGGGTCCGGGCATACAGGAGGGTGCGTCCGAAAAAAGGGGGACAGGTGTCTGCAATGAAACCCGTCTGCCTCCGACCGTGTATATTCTTGGTGAGGGCGATGGTTGTGGCTGATGGTGAGCTGGAGCTGGTGCAGCGCAGTCTGGACGGCGATCTGGAGGCGTGGGGAGAGATCGTCCGCCGCTACAAAGACGCCGTGTTTGGCGTTGCCCTAGCGATTCTCAGAAACCGGGCCGACGCCGAGGATGCCGTACAGGAAGCGTTTATCCGAGCTTATCACAGGCTGCACCGCTACGACCTTTCCCGGCGCTTTTCGACGTGGTTGCTCACCGTAACGGCCAACGTGGCCCGTAACATCCTCCGTAAGCGACGTCCAGAACAGTCGGAGCGGTTTCATTGGCCTGAGGATCCGGCGGAAGTGACCCGGGCCGAGGAGGTGCGGGAGATGGTCCGAAAAACGGTGTGGTCGTTGCCTGACCCCTACCGGGAGCCGTTGGTGCTGCGCTACTGGCACGAGTTGGACCTTGCCGACATCTCCCAAGTGCTCGGGATGCGTGAGGGAACAGTCAAGACACGACTGCATCGGGGGCGGGCGCTGGTAAAGTCCCGGCTTGCCGAGCAGGGGGTGATGTGCGATGCGATATGAGGGCCTGGACGAACTGATTCGCGATTCCCTGCAGGAGGAAAGGGCTGAGGCCCGAGATCTCCTGGATGGGCTGGAGCGAACAGTGACCGTCGGCTTGGCCTCCCAGTCTTCCGCGGGACCCAGGTGGCGGCGCTGGTGGGAGGCGCTGTGGAGCCCGCCGGTGAGCAAAGGGGCGGCCGTGGCGGTTGTTACGGTGTTGGCACTTGTGGTGGGTTTCCTTGCCGGCCGCATGTGGCTGCCTGGAGGTGTGCAGTTTGAGGAAGGCGTGGGAGGGGTTTTCGCCGTTGTCGCCCCGCGGGCTGACTCCGTGGCCGTCATGGGCGACTTCTCCGGTTGGCAGCCGGTCCCCTTGGAGTACAGCGAGGGCACCGGTGTATGGACTGCGGAACTTGATCTTCCCCCGGGCCGCTATGAGTACGCGTTCATGGTGGACGGCCGGTGGGTGGGACAGGATCCGGTGGCCGACGAGTATGTGCGCAGCTTTGGCGAATACACGTCTGTGCGCTACGTGGAGAGTGACTCATGAAGTTGCTTGGAGCGCTAGCATTTGTGGGTCTACTGGCGCTCTGCGGGTTGGCGCAATCGCACGCCGAGGTTGATCTGGGCGATGTACTGGAACTCCTGGAGACGATACAGGCGGATAAGGAGGTGAAGCAGGTCACCGTCACAGCAATCAGGGAGTTTGTACCGGCCGGCCGCGCTTCACCGGAGGAATTGTGCAATTACTTGGACAGGGTTCAGCTGCTTCCGTCTGAGGGCGCCAGCGAGGCGCTTCAAATCATAAGCTCCGGACTGGAACAAGGCCTGCTGGTGGATCGGCTGATGAACGAGGCGCTCAAGGGCTGGGCCATGTCGCGCTCCTGGGAGGATATACGCGACGTGCTCGAGCTCAGGTTAGTTTTTTTGTCGCATGCACAGGAGGCGGTGGCCGGGTTAAGTGTTGAGGTTGAGCTCTGTCCTGACACCCTCCGCCAGGTGGTGCTGGAGATCGGATGGGCGACGAGCGATCACATCATAGCGGGTGAGAGCCCGGAGGATGCCGACGGGATCACCTCACGGGTGGAAAGAGGGCTCACACACCTGCGCAGAACGGCCCTGTGCGAAAACACGGTGGACGCTGTGCTGGAGGCCTTGACCCCGGAGTTGATTCAGAGCATTGCCACCAGGGCCTTGAGGGCCTTGGCCCAAGACAGGAGGTAAAGGATGAAAAAGACGATTCTGTGGATAATGTTGGTAGCGGCGTTCGGGGCGATTGCCCTAGGACAGGTGGAGCCTCGGGGGATTATCATCGAGCCTCCGGAGCCTGACGGGCTCACGGTAAGTGTGCGGACGGACAAGCCTGTATATCAGGTGGGCGAGGCCGCGCAAATTCATTTTGAGATCAATAGATCGGCGTACATCTACATCTGGGACATCAGGCCAAATGGGGAAGTTGCACGTATCTTCCCCAATCAATACGACACCGAGAACTACTTCCAGGCCGGTGAGCACACGATACCGACACCTGGGACCTACCGGATGACTGTAGATCCCCCACTGGGCACTGAATGGTTGCAGATTTTGGCCGTGACAGAACCCTTCCCATTTCAGCAGCTGGGTGAGGATCCCGAGGAGTTGGAGGCGCAGGCGCTTGGGTTGGTCCCCGAGCAGGCGGAAGAGGCGTTCGACTTTACAAGCTTTGAGATCGTGGACGCCGCCCCGCCAACCCCCGGTACCCTGCGGGTGAGTAGCAGCCCCAGCCTGGCACGGTTCTACGTGGACGGGGTCTTCCGAGGCTGGACGCCCCGAGAAGTGCAACTGGAGCCCGGTAGCTACCGGATCCTCCTGCGCAAGGACGGGTACCGGGACTACACGACGCAGGTGTGGATCACCTCTGGGCGCACCCGGACGCTGTCGGTGGAACTCAGCCGGGTACGGGAGAATCAGCCTCCGGTGGCCCGCTTTGACTTCGATCCTGAGCGGCCGGATCCTGAGCAATGGATTCAGTTTGACGCCGGCGACTCCTACGATCCCGACGGCCCCATCGTGCGCTACGAATGGGATGTCGGCAACGACGGCAGGATAAACGGCACCGGCCGGGTATTCTTTCACATGTTCACCACCAGCGGCCCGCGCTCCGTGCGCTTGATCGTAACCGACGACGAAGGGGCCACAGGGGAGACTACTCGTACGGTGCGGGTCGGCGTCGTACACCGACCCCCGGTGGCCCGGTTTACCTACAGCCCCGCCGATCCGTTTGTAGGGATGAACGTCACCTTCGACGCTGGTGACTCCTATGCGCCTGATGGGTCCATTACCTCCTATCGCTGGGACCTCACCGGTGATGGGAACATCAACCGAACCGGGCGTGTGGTCAACTGGACGTACACTTCAGAGGGCACCTACCCGGTCACGCTACACGTGAGGGACAATCAGGGGGAGACCGCGCAGACCACGCAATCGGTACAGGTACGGCGCTACGTGAGCCCATTGCCTCCGGGAATGCCGGACATGGGGACTACCCCGGGAATCTACGTGTGGGGCACCGACAACTGGAACATCACCGTGAACGGTTCTCCCCGGTGGGGAAACCCCAGGCCGTATCGGGTTGAGCTCAGGACAGATGGCCGCTTCGTCGGTGTGTCCACGGACACCAGCGCCGCCCCGTTGGGCCTGGAGCCCGAGCCTACCGAGGAGGGCTGGCGTTTGGTGTTCGAAGGATCGGTCAGGACGGGGAGAGTGACCCACACGTTCCAAGTGCGGGATGCCTCTTCCATATGGATGGACTTGCGGTTGGACATGAATGGGGATGGGACTGCCGACCGCAGGGCGAGCGCCGTACGCTTCCGTCGTTCTATGGTGACCTCGCCGTACAACCCCGTGGTGCTGGGACTCCAGCGGGGGGACCCCGGGCCCTTGGTGCCGGCGGTGAATTTCCGCCTCGGCCGTACCATAGGCGAGTACACCGAGCATCGACGGATTGTCTTCTATTTGACCACTATTGAGACGCTAGAGGCCCGCTAGCGCCTGGAGGGGGACAGTCTCCGTTTTGCTATTTGCAGGATTGGGGACTGTCCCCCTCCATCCCTTCCAGTGTCAAGAGGAGCCGCTTCCAACGTAGACCGGCTCCGAACCCGCCGAGGCGGCCGCCTGCCCCGATAACCCGATGGCAGGGGATGATTATAGGTATGGGGTTGGCCCCGATCGCACCACCTGTGGCACGGGCTCCATTCGGGCGCCCTACGCGCCGGGCGAGTTCTCCATAAGTGACCACTCGCCCGAAGGGCACGCGCATCAGCTCCTGCCATACCTGCAGCTGGAACGGGGTCCCCCGCAGATGCAAGCACACTGTGAACTCCCGCCTGGTCCCGAGGAAGTAGGCTTCAAGCTGCGAAGCGAGCGATGGGGAGCGGGAGAGCCCTCCCCAAGCGGGGACTCCCCCTGCGGTCGCCCCGTTGGGGAACAGAAGGCGAGTTAGCTTTTCCCCTTCCCATCCGGCCACGAAGGTGCCCCACGTGGTTGGAACTTGTGTCCAGGTCATAGCGCTAATGTAAGGGGACAGTCCCCGACCTTGCCACTTGGGGACTGTCCCCTTCGGCGGCGTACAATGCGTGCGACATGCGTACCTTGTCCGTGGGCTGGGATATCCGAGGGTTGGGGCCGGTGGCGGATGGATTGGCCGAGGCCGATTCTCTGGCCGATTACGATGTTGTGCTGCTTGATCCAAGCGCCGTCTCGGCGCTATGGCGTCCACACGCGCAGCTCGAGCCGGACGGGGTTTGGCGGCTTCATCAAGGGCGCGATGGTGGACTGTCGCGGGCCATGGAGCGGCTGCTCTCTGCGCGGAGGGTGGAGTTGGAGGCCTTGCTCCAGCGGGTGGGCGGAACGGTGGTGTTTCGGGTGACCGCCCCGGCCCCCCCGCTTGAGGTGGTGCTGTCCGGAGGGGGCGCCAGACAGGTAGACGGGCGTAGCATCCTTCCCCATGTTGCGCTTAGCAAGGAGGGGCAGCACCTGTCCTTCCCTCAGGGAATCCGTTTTGTTCCTCGTCGCGGAAGAACCCTGGTGGAGCTGGATGACGCGCACCCATTGTCCGGCTACTTGCGGCAGTACACGGAGCTCGGCTACGAAGCGGCTATCGCTTCCACGTTAGGGGTCCCGCTGGAGAAGTTCGGCCGGGTGCTGGCCCAGGATCGTGTGGGCGATGCTGTGGCGTGGGAGGTACCGATAGGCGCGGGGCGGCTTGTGTTTGTGCCCGCTTTTCCCGGGGCTGATCCGCGGGAGATGGGAGAGGCCCTGAGGCCGGGGCTGGGGGCACTGTGTGAGGCCCCGTTGCCTGCAGTGGGGCCCGACTGGTTGGCCCGCTATTCGCTTCCTGGCGAGGAGGGGTTGGAGGCTCAAGCGCAGGAGTTGGCGGAGGCCCGCGCGCAACTATCCCGGCAAGAGGAAGAGTTGGCGACTGCGCGGCGTGAGCACGATGCCCTGCGGGCGCTCCTCTATCCCAGGGGAGCGCGGGAGCTTGTGCAAGGGGTGTCAGCAGGACTCACCCGCCTTGGATTCGCCTGCACTCCCCGGCCGGACATGCCTCGCACCTTGGAGGCGCGTTGTGCTGAGGGGACGCTCTTGGTACGGGCTTCCTACGCCCCCATAGGCCAGGTGGGGCCGGAGGAGCACCGGACGTTGCTTCTGACTGCGGATCGTGTGGGCACCGAGGAGCGGCGCACGGTGCAAGGGGCGTTGGTGGTCTCGGCGGAGGCAAGGCTGGAGCCCTCTCGCCGGCCGGCCCAGTGGACCGATGCAGTGCGCCGAGGATGTGTAGAGCATGACATAGCGTTGGTGCCCGCCGATGCTCTCTTCCAAGCCGCGGCCTCGGTAACCCAAGATGAGGATCCGGTTAAGGTTCGCCGCTCCCTGTTGGAGTCGGGGGGAGAATGGCGGTGGAAGCGGTGAGCCAGCCTTGGGTTGCGGTACTGGGACTCGCTTTGGTGCTGCTCCCCGCAGTAGCTGTGGCTACGCGATGGTTCGCCTGCAGAGTGCGCGCGGGTCAATTCGTCCGGGCCGAGGGTCCCGAATCTCATACACAGAAGGCAGGCACGCCAACCATGGCCGGCGTGGTGCCCTTGGGATTGTTTGGTTTGGCGGTGGGGATTGCCGGGCTGGCGGGGGTGCCTCTGACTGCTCGTATGGGGTTTGTCATGGCTGCCTGCGGGGCGGGTGCGGCACTTGGGCTGGCTGACGATGTGCTGAGCCAGCGGCTCCGGCGCTCTCAGGGGATCCCGGCCGGTCCCATGCTGGGCCTGCAGGTGGTAGCCGCTGCCGCGCTGTATGGGCTTTCGTTTACCCTTCCGGAGGTCTCCCTTGCGGTGCCCTTCTTTCCCGATGGTATTGATGCGGCTGCGCTTCCTGCTTGGGCGGGGTTCATGTTGGTGGGGTTTGGCTATCTGGGAGCGGTGAACGCGGTCAACATGACCGACGGGCTTGACGGCTTGGCTGCAGGCTGTGTGGCGTTGGTGCTCGTGGGAGCGCTGCCGGTTGTGCTGTGGGCCCCGGACTTGGGAGCAATGGTGATCCTCGGCGCGGCGTCCTGTGCGGGATTCCTCTGGGTCAACGCTCACCCGGCGGGGGCTTTTCTGGGCAACGTGGGCTCGATGGGCCTGGGAGGGCTCATGTTCGGTGTTTACTACGCCGGTGGGGCTGTGCTTTTGCTTCCGTTGATGGGGGGATTCCTGGCACTGGAGGTCCTATCGGTGATCCTTCAGGTAGGCTCCTACAAGGTTACCGGCAAACGATTGCTACGGATGTCACCGTTTCACCATCATTTGGAGCGCGGGCCCGTTCACTGGCCACACTGGCTCCCCGGCGTAGAGTGGGAAGAGCCCAAGGTGGTTGTGCGGCTGTGGATCGTGTGCGGCCTGTTTGTGGCTTTCGGCATCCTCGCCTGGATCGTCCCCTGAACCCCGCCGGTGCAGACGGGGCCTTGCTACTGGCTAGTGGCCTGTGGCTTGTAGCTCGTAGTTAGTGGTTGGGCGGAGTGGCTGGTAGAGGGGGGGCATGAATTGCCGACAAACCACAGTCTACATACCACAAGCTATAATCCTCACTCCTCACTCCTCACTCCTCACTCCTCACTCCTCACTCCTCACTCCTCACTCCCAACTCCATCGCATGTGCCGCACTCAGTAGTCGCTGTTCCTCCAGCCTGGGGGCGATGAGCTGCAGTCCAAACGGCAGCCCTTCCACACGCCCGCCGGGCAGGGAGATGGCGGGTAAACCGGCCAGAGACGCCGGTGCAGTGAATACGTCGCAGTGGTACATGGCTATGGGGTCGGTTTCCCGTTCCCCCAGCGGGAACGCCGGGCCTGGGGAGGTGGGAGTGAGCAGGAGATCGAAATCACTAAAGGCACGAGCGAGCTCCTGGGCGATGGCCGTGCGCACACGCTGCGCCTTGGTATAGTATCGCTCGGCGTAGTCCGCGGAAAGAACGAACGTCCCCAGCGTAATGCGTCGCTTTGCCTCCCGGCTGAAAGCCTGCGTGCGACTGGCCGCGATGCTGGCCAGTGCATTTGGGGCTTCCACACGCGGGGTGTAGCGAACCCCATCGTAGCGGGCCAGGTTGGCCGACGCCTCCGCCGAGGCCAGGAGGTGGTAGGCTGGGAGCGCGTAGCGCAAGGTGGGAAGCTCCACCTCCACCACCTCGGCGCCCAGTTCCCGGGCCAACTCCCGCCACCGTGCCGTCAGGGCCCTGGCTTCCTCCCCCAGCAGGGGAGCTGCATGGCCCGCGGGGAATCCCAAGCGAAGTCCCCTCAGGTCCTGGACCAGATATTGGTCGTAGTCGCGGATATCCACGGCCAGGGTGGTGGCGTCTTGGGGGTCGGGCCCGGCGATTACCCCAAGGAGCCGCGCTGCGTCCTTTACGGAGCGAGTGAGAAACCCCACCGTGTCCAAAGAGGAAGCGAAGGAGACCAACCCCCAGCGGGAGACGAGGCCGTAGCTGGGCCGCAGTCCCACTACGCCGCACAGCGCAGCCGGTTGCCGGACGGAGCCACCGGTGTCGCTCCCCAGGGCGGCTAAGGCTTCCCCGGCGGCCACCGCAGCTGCCGAACCGCCGGAAGACCCACCGGGACTACGAGTCAAATCGTGCGGGTTGCGCGTCGGGGCTCCGGCGGCGTGCTCCGTGGATGATCCCATGGCGAACTCGTCCAGGTTCGTTTTTCCCTGCACTTGAGCACCGGCTGCACGGAGGCGGGCTACACAGGTAGCGTCGAACGGCGGGCGAAATAACTGCAGGAACCTCGAGCCGCAACTGGTGGGAAACCCTGCAGTGCAAATATTGTCCTTCACCGCCACTGGCACACCGCACAACGGCCGGTCGGCCAACAGCCTGCCTTCGGCAACCAGGGTATCGGGGTCCGCCAATGCGACAAAGGCTCGCACCTTTGGCTCCAGGGCGTGGATGTGGGTCCAAAGCTCTTCCAGTAGCTGGGGAAGCGTCAGCTCGTTTCGTTGCAGGGAGGTTAACGCCTCGCTGAGGTTCACTGGTGCCGGGGGTGGGACTTGAACCCACACGAGCATTTTAGGCTCACTGGATCCTGAATCCAGCGCGTCTGCCATTTCCGCCACCCCGGCGGACGGAATAATTCTAAGAGGGGGGTGTGTGAAGTCAAGAAGCAGTTGACGCCTAAACCCTGCATCCTGTAGACTGCGGATTGGGTGAGGGGGGAACGGATGGTCGAACTGCAAGCGTTCCGGGTCTTTGCGGATGTAAAGCCAGACAGCCTGGAGAAGCTCGAGGGGATGATTCGGCGCATCGATTACGGCGCGGATGAGCTCATCTACATGGAGGGTGCGCCGGCCTTCGGTTTCTACCTTGTCTTCTCCGGGGCGGTGAAGGTGGTCAAGCGAAGCGCTAAGGGGAAGTCCCAGATCCTGAAAATCATCGGCCCCGGCGGTCTGCTTGGCGAAACCACTCTGTTCGACAAGGCTGTGCACAATGCGTACGCCAAGACCTTGGGTGCATCCACCGTGGGTTTCATCGAGCGGGGTGATTTCTTCTACTTCTTGGAAAGACATCCCAAGGTGGCGTTCCGCTTTTACGAGTGCCTTTCCGTGGAGATTAAGTCTTTTCAGAACAAGCTTGCCGAGCGTTCCTACGCCTCCAGCAAGGAGCGGTTGGCGCGGCTAATCCTGGCCCTGGGTCGCTCTGGGGTGGAGCTATCTCGGGGAGAGCTGGCGGAGATGGCTGGGGTGTCGTCGAAGACAGCTATCCGCACGCTGGGGGAGCTGGAGGCCCGCGGGATAGTGTCCATCGACAACCGCAAGTTAACGGTCCTCAAGGAGGACTATCTCCAGCGCCTAATGGAGCCTTTCCCTGCATCTTTGGACGAAGCAGTAATTATCTAGGACGGGTTCTAAGGTTTGGAGGTCGGGTGACCGGTGTCCTTGGCTTCGGGACCCATTATGCCGCACATTCGCGATAGTTGAGACTTAAGGGGAGCAGGTGCGCGTACACATGAGGACACGGCGGAGGTGGGGAAGGGCTCGGTTGGGAGGAGTCGTCGGGGGGTATGCCCTGACGGTTTCTCTCTTGTACCTCTCGGGCCTTGCACTGGACCCAACGGTTGTAGGCGTACTGCTTGCCTCGCTCCCTTTGGTTGTGGCTACTGTCTGCTTTGGGGTGCCCGGAGCACTGGGGGGCACAGCGGCTAGCCTGAGCCTACTGGCCCCCGGGCTGGTGGGGTCGAGGCCCTTGATGTGGGGTCTTTCGGCACTGCTGGTGGTGGGGGTGGCCTGGGCGAGTCTGGGACTGAGCTACATATGGAGCCGCCGCACGAAGCATATGCAGGTGGTGCGGCGTTTGGAGACCTCTTACGGCGAGGAGATCTTTGAGAATTCCCTTAATGTCATCCACGTTTTGGACCGTGAGGGAAATGTGGTCCGGCGGAATCGTGCCTCTAGGGAGCTGTTGGGCTGGCCGCACAAGCGCTCATTGCACCTCACCGAGTACCTGCATGTGGAGGACATCGGGAGGTTCAAAGCAGAGCTTGAGCGGCTGTTTGAGCGGGGGGAGGTGCGGGATGTTGAGGTGAGATTCGTGTCGGAGGGGAAGCGTGCTGTCCCGGTGGAACTGCAGGGGAAGCGTGTTACGGGCAGGGTGGCTGTGTTGGAGGCGCGGGACCGCACCGAGGTGGTATCCTTGGAGATGCAGGTAGCCGAGGGAGAGGTGCGGTACCGGCATCTCATCGAGCAGGGCATCGACACCATGGATGTCGGGGTGCTTCTCCTGGATAGGATGGGGTCGCTGCTTTGGTGCAATCGGGCGGTAGGGGACTTCTTTGGAGTGATGCGGGATGAGCTTGTGGGGATGAAGGCTATCCGGCTCTTGGATCACGTGGCACATGTGCTGGAGGATGGGGAAACCTTTGCCACAATGGTGCGCGATGCTTATCAGCACGGTGCTGCGGTAGAGGGGCAGGAGTGTCGAGTTCGACTCGGCCCCGGGCGACAGTCGCGGATCCTGATGTTCCGCTCCATCCCCATCGAACCGGCGGCGGGTCAGCGGGAAAGTGGTGGCCGCATTGAGTATTATACGGACATCACCCGGCTGAAGAAACTACAGCAGGAATTGGAGGAGCAAAAGGGGCGATTGGAGGAAACAAACCAAAAGCTCAAGGAGTTCAACTCCGCCGTATCCCACGAAGTGCGTAAGCCCGCCTTGGGAGCGCTATGGCATGTGGACATGATGCTCAACGAGTACAATGGGCAGCTCCCGAAAGACGTTCGTGATGAGCTAGAGCGGATGAAGGGGCGATTGGAGCGTATGCGAAAGCTCATCGAGGATCTGACACACTTTTCAGCCATCAGGGTGGAAAAGGAAGCCTTTGAGCGGGTGGACCTGGATCGCGTGGTAAATAACACCATTGAGGACCTGGCCACTGACCTTGCAGGGGTCAACGTGAGTATGGCCGGCCCGCTCCCTCGGGTGTGGGGTGTGCCTACGCGTATTGCGGAGCTGTTTGCCAACTTGTTGGTGAACGCGGTGAAGTTCAACGACAAGGCGCTGCCTGCGGTGGAGATCTCGTGGGCCGATCGGGGGGACGGCACCTACGAATTCACCGTCCAGGATAACGGGCCCGGCATTGAGAGCCAGTATTTGGAGAAGATCTTCGGTATATTTGAACGCCTGGAGGCAAAGAAGGAAGGCACCGGGGCCGGCCTGGCATTTTGCCGCCGGATCGTCAAGGAACACGGCGGCAGGATCTGGGCGGAGTCGGAACTGGGCAAAGGGACGGCGTTTCAGTTCACCTTGCCCAAGGTGCCCGCTGAAAAAGAGGTGGAACGTGTCCATTGAACACCGCATGGTGATCCTGGTAGTGGAGGACGAGGATCAGGATTACGAGCTCATCGAGCGCTCTATCCGCGCGGCGGAGAAGTCGCAGGAGGGGATTAGTGCCCGGACGGAGCTTTACCGGGCGGCGGACGGGGCGGAGGCCCTGGACTTTCTATTCCGAAAAGGAGAACACACTGATGCGCCCCGGCCGAACCTGATCCTGTTGGACCTGAGGCTTCCCAAGCTAAACGGGATGGAGGTTCTGGAGAAGATCAAGCAGGATAACCGGCTGCGGAAGATTCCGGTGGTGGTGCTAACCGTGTCCACCGATGAGGAGGAGATGGTGCGTGCGTATGACTCGGGAGCGGCTGGATTTCTGAACAAGCCCACGGCCCCCGAGCAGTTCAGCCGGCTTCTTTCCACCGTGCTCGAGTACTGGCGCATTGCCCGTCTGCCCGAGTGACGGTCTGCAGGCGCCTCTGTCCCTTCTGCAGGTCTCTGAGTTCCCCCTGATAAGTGTGTGAAGCCCTGGCCTACTCTGGATCCCCTAGAGCACCCTCCGGAGAATCCGGCCGAGTGGGTGGGCTCAGTCGTCCTCCTCGGCCCACTCCAATTCTTCGTCGACTCCCAGGCCTACGAGTATGGTCCGGGCGACTTCCTTTGCCGCCTCCCGCTCGTCGGCTGAGCCCCAATGGGGCGGTTGCCGGTCGGCCTGCTCAGAGAGCAGCTTCAGCAGATCGCGTACGGCTCTGTGCGATTCCTGTGGGAGCTCTGGCGGGATTTCCTCGGCCAAAAACCGGGCATCGTCTTCTGGGAGAGAGGGAGGAACCATCGGCGCTTCCGCCAGCGGACCGCACAACATGGCCATCTGGAATACCCAGTGAGCTTTCTCGGAGAGCAGAGAGGCTTTGATCTCTGTGTCAAGCATCTCCAGTGCCTTCTCCACCTCGTGTAACGCATCCATGGAGACGGCGAGTTCCTCTTGTGCAAGGTCGGAAAGCCTCCCCGATGGAAGCAGCTTCAGCTCGGCCTCTGCTTGAGTGACTGCCTCGAGGGTATCGGCAAGGCGGTCGCGCCACGGCGTGTCCTCCGGGACGTCCCCCAGCCACTTGTGCGCGAGCTCCCGTCCTTTGGCAAGATCCTCCAGCAGCCTTTCTGGGGTATGGCTCTGCAGTATCCAGCTGCCGAATGCTTGGTACGCCTCTGGCAAGGACGTGGCTTCCCCTACAGCCATGGTCAACTCCGCCAGCTTCAAACCCAACTCCAATGGCTCGGGTGTCACCGCGGGGCTTCCCAAGGACCCCGTGCATATCAGCAATGCCAGCACCGCTGCAGGCACTCGTGGATAACGCATCGTATCTACCATTGTACGGCGCGCAGCTCTAACCAGCGAGCGGCACGGGCGAAGCTGCCTCCCCCGAGGATGCGCGCACCTGCAAACGCGCAGCAGTGCTTCCGGTGCTTGCTGGGAGCGGGATCACCGTCGATAACGTGGGTGAGTTCGCCGATTGCTATAGGCTCATCGGCGGGAGTTGACTCAAGTGACGGGGCACCTCCGGGCACCCGGGGGCTCTGCACCCGAGCAGACCCAGGAGCCTTAAGGGTGCCCCTCCTGCTTTATAATCAACTCATGCGCGCTGTAGACATCATAGAGCGAAAGCGGGACGGAGCTGAGCTCACGGCGGAGGAGATTCGTTGGCTGGTGCACGGTCACGTGGCCGGCCGGGTGCCTGACTATCAGATGGCGGCCTGGCTTATGGCCGTATACCAGCGGGGAATGAGCCGAGAGGAGACTGTGGCCCTCACCGAGGCCATGGTGGACAGCGGAGAGAGGGTAGACCTTTCATCCGTCCCCGGCCTTAAGGTGGACAAGCACTCCACCGGCGGTGTAGGCGACACGGTAACGCTTGTCCTGGTGCCGCTTATGGCCTCAGCCGGGTTGGTGTGTGCTAAGATGTCCGGAAGGTCCTTAGGTCACACAGGCGGCACGATCGACAAGCTGGAGAGCATTCCAGGACTACGTACCGAGCTCGAGCTTGAGGAGATCCTGAACCAGGCGGCCACCGTCGGCGCTGTCATTGCCGAGCACACCGCGGAGCTTGCCCCCGCAGATCGGCTGCTGTATGCCCTGCGCGATGTGACAGCCACGGTCGCTTCGCTTCCCTTGATCGTGGGCTCCATCCTCTCTAAGAAACTCGCCGGCGGGGCTGACGCAGTTGTGCTGGATGTTAAGTGCGGACATGGTGCGTTTATGGAATCAAAGGAGGACGCACTCCACCTTGCCCAGACCCTGGTGTCCGTTGGAAACAGGATGGGCAAACGGTTCTCAGCGCTGATCACCGGGATGGACCAACCGCTTGGGCGAATGGTTGGCAATGCCTTGGAGGTGAGGCAGGCGGTAGAGGTCCTGCGAGGAGAGGGCCCGGGGGATTTGCGGGAGGTGACTCTTGCGCTGGGGGCAGAGCTTGTGGTCCTTGCCGGGGAAGCGGGGGGCGTCGAAGAGGCCCGGCGGCGTCTCCAAACTCTGCTGCAAGAGGGACGCGCATGGGAGGAGTTCGTCCAATTGGTGCAGGCACAGGGGGGCGACGTAAGGGCGGTCGAAGACTTGGGCCGTCTGCCACAAACCGGTCACAAAGAGGTTGTGGAAGCCTCCCGTTCCGGGTACGTACAGCACCTTGCAGCCCGCAATGTGGGGCTCGCCGCCAGCCTGGTAGGCGCGGGGAGGACGGAGAAGGCTGCCCCAGTGGACCCAACGGCCGGGGTGGAGCTTGCGGCCAAGGTGGGAGATCAGGTAAAGGAAAGACAGCCTCTGGCCCTGCTCCACGTGGGACGGGCCGAGCACTTACAGGAAGCCAAACGCCTCCTTGCGGACGCCTACACTATCGGGAACGAAGCTCCGTCACCCCCACCGCTTATCATCGATGCAGTGAGGAGTGAGGAGTGAGGAGTGAGGAGTGAGGAGTGAGGAGTGAGGAGTGAGGTGTGAGGAGTGAGGCGTATGGCGTGTGTCGGGTAGCCTAGGGTTTACACGGTTCACATGGTGTGCAGTAGGTCGTTTGTGGTCAAGGGCAACGCGATATGTAGGCCCAACTGCAAAATCGCAGCCCTGTAACCATGCACACCGCGAGCTACAAGCCACAAGCTGCTGGACACCACTTACCCTTACTTTCTACTATTGATCAGTTCGTCGATCAGGCCATAATCCTTGGCTTCCTGGGAGTTCATAAAGAAGTCGCGGTCGGTATCCTTTTCGATCCTGTCCCTAGGTTGCCCAGTGTATTCGCTCAGGAGGCTGTTTACCTGTTCTCTTGTGCGCATGATCTCCCTGGCGTGGATGTTGAGGTCGATGGCCGTCCCTTCCATCCCTCCCCAGGGCTGGTGGATGAGTATTTTGGAGTTGGGCAGCGCAAAGCGCTTCCCTGGGGTCCCTGCTGCCAGAAGCAAAGCGCCCATGGAGGCGGCCAGGCCTACACATATTGTGCGCACCGGGCTCTTCACGTAGCGAAGCGTGTCGTTGATCGCCAACCCTCCGGTGACCGAGCCCCCGGGGGTGTTGATGTACAGGTAAATGTCCTTTTCTCTGTCCTTGGCTTCCAGGAACAGAAGCTGGGCAATGATAACGTTGGCCACCTCATCGCTGATGGGTCGTCCAAGGAATACAATGCGGTCCTCCAGGAGTCGCGAGTATATGTCGTATGTTCGCTCCACCTGATCGACCCGGTCGATAACATATGGGATCTGGCCGTTCACGAGTCCCTCCTTTGGCTTTCCAGCACCCAGTCAGCCGCCCGGATGGTGAGCAGCTTCGCTCGGACTGCAGCGGCATCTTGGTTTGTTTCCTCCGCTTGGGCGGTGACTTCGTCCTCTTTCGGGAACAGCCCCTTCTGCTCGCAAACCATGCGGGATACCAACTCCCGCCGGAGCCTACGCCGGACCGCGCTTTCTATCTCCCCTCGCAGCTCCTCCTTGCCGCCAAATCGGCTCATTTCTTCGTTCACCACCTCTGCCAACAGCCCCGGAGGAGGCTCCACCCCCAGTGAGTCGGCCAGCGTATCCAACGCTCCGGTCCGACGTCGTTGCTCGGCGTCCGCCTCAGCCTGTTTAAGAAGCTCGTTTTTGACCTCTTCCCGCAGCTCGTCCCAGGAGTCCTTGCCGTACTGCTCAGCTACCTCTTTCGGGTCGGGCAGCAGCACCTCGTAGACGCCCTCCACCGAGAACGTCTCTTCGCTGTCTTCGTGCGTGACGGCTACTTCCTGTCCTGCCTCGGCTCCCACAAGCTGGGCTCCGAGCGCGCCCTCCGGGTCCACTTCCGCTTCCCAGGTGTGATCGCCGCGGCTCAGGCGGACCACATCGCCGGCATGGGCCGAGCCTTCCCGCGGCTTGAGCGCAGCGGAGCGGCGCCTCAGGTCACGGAGTACATCATCGATCTCCTGGTCGGGGACCTCGGGCGCGGGAGGTTCGGGGATCTCCACTTCCGGAACGTCGGGGATCTCCACCTCGGGGAAAACCTCGAACGAGGCCCTAAACTCCAGCTTCTCACCGGGTTCGAAGGTTGACACCTCCACCTTGGGGCTCGTGGCCGGGCGGAGGTTGTGCTCGTCGATTGTCTTGTTCAGCCATTCCTTTATCAGGTGTTCCTTGAGTTCTGTCTTGTATTCCTCCTGACCATAGCGGGCCAAAGCAAGGTGCAAAGGCGCGTTTCCCGGACGGAAGCCCGGGATGCGCACCGAACGGCGTATCTCCTCCTTTAGCCGTTCCTCCGCCGCGCACAAGGCGTCCTTGGGCACGCTTATTGTCAGCTGAACCGTTGGCCCATCTTGCTCGACTTGCATGGCTTGTGTGTGGTTCATATCCCTGCCCATTGTACTCGCGTTTCCGCCGAGCGCCCTTCCGGGCTCGCCAAGGGCGCCCCCTCCCTTCCTCCCGAGACCTACCATTAACCTACACCCTTCCCCCGCGCTGTCTCAACGTCCCTGTGAGGACGGTGTGGCAGGGGCTACATGAGCCCGGCATGTAACGCCCATTCAAAGCCCAGCAGGTATGACCACAGCCCGGAAGCCAGCCGAAAAACCAGGCTCAGCCCTCCCACCATAAGCAGGGCTAGGATGATGAACATCCCGTATGGCTCCAGCTGCGACAGGAGCATCCGCCACTTTGGGGGCAGGAAGTAGGCCAACACTCGGGAGCCGTCCAGAGGAGGAACGGGGACCGAGTTGAAGAACGCTAGAACCAGTGAGTACAAAACCACCAGAGCCAAGAATAGCAGCGGCACTTGGAGCGTGAATCCGGCAGCCACCAGTCCCCGGCCGATCACGGCCGTCGCGCCGGCCATGGCCAGATTGGCACCCGGTCCGGCCAGTGCTACCAGGAGCATCCCCCGCCAAGGGTCCCCGCGGAAGTGGTTGGCATTTACAGGCACAGGCTTCGCCCAGCCGAACACCAGCGGGACGCCGGTGAATTGCCCCAGCACGATGAGCATCCCTGGAACTAGGAACGAGCCGATGGGATCGAGGTGGGGAATTGGGTTAGCGGTAAGCCTCCCCGCTGCCTTGGCTGTGGGATCCCCCAGGCGGTAGGCCACATAGCCGTGCGACACCTCGTGCGGGATGACGCACACCAAGAGCGCTGCTATAGCCAGGATTCCATGCAATAGCCAGTCCATCATGGCCCCCTATCTCCCGGCACCCGGAGGACGTTCTCCCGTAGAAGCTTCACTGTGCCGGGGGTTGCCCCTTTGGGCTTGCGTAGATAACGGGACTCAGTGTAGCTGACCTGGACCTTTCGCTCACCCCGGGCCTGGGAGTGCCAGGCGGCGAGCTCCGCGGCCCTTTGCAATACCTCGGGTGGCACCGGCCGTCCTCCGGTGGAAACCAGCACATGAGCGCCGGGTACGCCTCGTGCATGGAGCCACAGATCTTCGTCGCGGGCGCGCCGGACCAGCGCCTCGTTTTCCCTAGCCGAGCGGCCCACCTGCACGGGGAAGCCCTCCACATAGATCTCCCGGGGGCTCTGCTTGGGTGTTTGCCTGCTGGACCTGGTTTGGGGCTGTTTTCCCTCACCCAGCCGGAGTAGTTCCTCCTCCAGATAGGGGGCCAGGTCGGGGCGTTCGGACAGGCTATGGGCAAGCTCATCCAGCTTGTGCAGCTCCCGCTCCAGGGCCCTCCGCCGGCGCGGTAGGTGCTGGAGCCTCCGCCGGAGCTTCCTCGCCCGGCGGTACAGCGCTTGCGCGTGGACGACGGGCGGGACCTTGGGGTCCAGAGGCAGGCGCACTGGGCTGCCGTCGAAGCCCTCCACTGTTACCTCGGACTCCCCGTGTGGAATATCGGATAGGCGAGCTAGGATAAGGTCCGCCCTGGATTGTATGTCGGGCCACCGTTCCGCCTCGGCTCGGCCCTCCTCCAAGCCCTTCAGCGCTCGCTTCCTGCGTTCCCTGGCCACCCGCAGTCGATCCCTGATCCACTGTGCCGTTGGGTTTACGAGCCGCCGCTCTAGCATTTGGTCCAAGGCCTCCCAGAACGTGGCCTTTTCCTCCACTGGCTCGCCTAGGTCCTCCCGCGGAAAGAAGCAGGCGGTCATGCCACGGGGGGTCTCATAGATATAGCCTGCCGCCGGGGCTTCCAGAAGCCGCTGGGCGAATTCCTCCGGCGGGAGGCCTACGGCCTGAGCGGCCCGGCGCAGCTCGGGGCCGATCCCCTCCGAGAGGACGCCGCCTTCGTGGAAGGTTGCCGGTCGCGGGGTGCCTCCTCGGAGCGCATCCGTACGACCTTCGCGCCACTGGAGAAATATCTCCCCTTGGCG
>JAWOCQ010000084.1:0-15561 GCA_046483725.1 Candidatus Bipolaricaulota bacterium | reverse complement strand
AACTTAAATACCGAGTCCAGCGGCATAGAACGGACCTGGCGGCCGCGCAGAGCATCGCCGGGCGAAGGGGAGTCGGCGGTGAGGGTGCTCCAGGCACGGGTTGGGGTAGCATTTTCGGTGAGCAGGATGTTGACGCGCTCCCCGCGGGCGAGAGCGTCGCCTACGAACCATCCCACTCCGGGGGAACCGTGTTCGCCGCAAAAGCTCACCGCCCGAGGGACACGCCTTTCGGGAACAGGCTTCTCAATGGCCCAGAGCTCGGAGGCTAGCACCATGTTTAGGTAGAGCCGCGCGACTTCCCACAGATGTTGCAGGCGCGGCTCAGCGACTCCCCGTTCCCAGCGGGATAGAGTTGTCCAGTGGATGTCTAGGGCATCGGCCATTTCATATTGTCTCAATCCCATACGTGTTCGTACATGTCGCATCCATGTGCCAAACACCACCGGCACCGCCCCCATTGACTTTGCCGTGCGGGGAGTGTAGTATAGCGGCCGTGCTATGGCAATGGATCATCTGAGTTTTGTCATAGGACAAATACACAGCAAACAGGGGGGGTAATTAAAGATGCCTAGGGGCGCTGAACCGCGGAAGACTTTGGACAAGATCTCCATCTATATCCCGCAGAAGAAGGCCCAGGAGAACGTAATGGAGCGGCTTCGGAAGCAGGCGGAGAAAAAGGACCGCTCGATAAACTATCTGGTGGTGGAGGCCATTCTCCAGTATCTGAATAGGGAAGAGAAGAAGTCGTAACCACACAGGCGGCGGGAGCTTCACCGGTCCCGCCGCCTTTTTGCTGCAGCGCGAGCGAGGTCCCGCCCTAACTCTTCCAGTTCGGCCAGGATAGAAGCTTGGGATGCGGCGGCGTCAGGTGTGTCCAGGCCGGGATATCCTTGGGTCTGCCACACCTGAAAGCCCAACACCGCCAACCATGCAGCGGCCGTAGTGCGGATACCGGCGAGAGCAGCATTCATGTGGGGCCTGCCCGCTACGGTCAAGAGGAGTGCCGGGCGACTAGGAGGAGGTGCGCCCCGGGCCAGCCAGGCCCAATGCTGAACTTGCGTGCGGTCGATGAGGGCCTTGAGCTGGGCGGGGAGGCCTCCGAAGTAGACCGGGCTTGACAGGACCACTGCGTCGGCAGCGCGGAGCTTGTCGTGCACTTCCTCCGCCTTGCTGTTGATGATGCAGCGGCCAGTGTTGCGGCAGGCATCGCAAGCGCGACATGGTTCTATCGCCAGCTCGGCGGCGACGACGCGCTCCACGTGTGCACCTTCTTTTCCCGCCCCGCGGAGGGCCTCATCCAGGAGGCGGTCTGAATTCCCGGCACGGGTCGCTGAACCGGCGACGCCCACTACGTGTAGTCGTGAAGAAACCTCAGCCATGTACTTACGATAGAGGTCGGCGCCTTGCGGGGCAAGCACGGGGAACGCTACACTGGGCGGCTGTGTGGCGCAAAGACGTGACTGCGTTTATGGATTCTCTGTTCCCTCCCGCGCTGGCGGAGAAGGGGGACCCAACCGATCTCCAGGTCGGCTCATTGGACGAGCCTTGTCGAAGTGTCTTGGTGGCGCTGGAGCTTCAGGTGATGGCAGGGTGAGCACGCGGCTGGCGGACTTGGTGGAGCTGGGGCGAGTGGATGCCCAGCTGCGTGCCACCGACGGCAAGCTAAGCGATCTAGCCAAGGAGCTAGAGCTCCTACAGCGCCGCCGCCGGGAGGAGCTGGAGGCATTTCAACGGAGGAAGGACGAACACGAGGCATTGCGCCGGCAGGCTGCGCAGCGTACAGCTGAGGTCGACGAGCTTGACGGGCGGGTGCGGAGCTACCAGCATAAGCTAGATAACGACATCATTTCTTACAAAGAGATGGAGCACCTGAGGGAACAGATACGTCTTCTGCGAGAGAAGATGGATACGCTGGCTGAGGAATCGCTTTCCTTGATGGAGCAAGCGGAGGCCGACGAGAGCCGCTTGCAAGACGATGAGCAGGAGCATCGGAGGCGCCTGGCCCGCTTGGATGAGGAGATTGCCGGTGTGGAGAACCGAGTGGCGTCTTTGGAAGCAGAGCGTGCTCAACAAGTTCAGGAGCGGGAGGCCTGCGTGGGGAAGCTTCCTCAGCACCTGTATGAACAGTACAGCCAACTGCTGGAACAGGTTCCTGATCCCCTTGCCCGGGTGGAGAGTGAAAACTGCGGTGGGTGCCACCTAAAGCTAGCGGAATCTACGCTGGAGCGGGTGCGTGCGGAGCGCGAGGTGGTGAGGTGCGAGAACTGCTCGCGGTTTCTCTACTGGTCGGGACGCTGAGTGTTGCATGTCTGTCCACTGAACTCCCCCTTCCGATCGGTTCGCTGAACGACTACGGCCAGACTTTGGACCGACACCAGCGCGAACAGATGCTGGATGCGGTTGAGATACTCAAACAGGAGGGGGTGCAGCTAGTGTATCTGGCCTCCTGGAGCGATCCCTTCTCCGACCCTCAGGTCTACGCTCGGCGGGTGTTTTCCGCCTGGGAGCTCGGCTCCGACGCCGCGTTGATAGTATTGGTAAGGGACGAACAACGCCGCTGGCATGCCGCGGGTTATATGGGAGAGGAGGCGGCGGCGCACTTCGGAGAGGAAAAGTGGGAAACAATACGCTCCCGGGCGCAGTCGGAGGTGAACAGAGGGCTCCCAGGGGCGGCGGCCGTTTCCTGGGCCAGGAGTCTTGCTTTGTCTTGGGAGGGGGAGGAGGAAGAGGCCCGAGGTACCTCTGTGTGGCCTGCTCTGGCGGCCGGAGGTGTAGGCCTGGTGGCGTTGGTGCTCCTTGCACGCAGGCTGTTGTGCCCTCACTGTTTGCGGCCCTTGCGCAAGCGCAGCTCGTGGAGTGGTATAATATGGGCGTGCCCGCGCTGTCGATACTCGCGGGCGACGAGGCGGGGGAGCGGACCAGGGAGCCGCGGGGGCTTCCGCCCCTGAGGAAGGTCCGGACTCCGTAGGGCAGGCCGCTCGGCGTAAGCCGAGAGGGGGCGACCCCTGGAAAGTGCCACAGAAAACAAACCGCCGACGTCTCCGCACAGCTTCCCGTAATGCGGGAACCTATGGCGGGGACGGGTAAGGGTGAAATGGTGGGGTAAGAGCCCACCGCCGAGGCCGCGAGGTCTCGGGCACGGCAAACCCCGGCTGGAGCGAGGCCGAATAGGGAGGCGCTTGAGGGTGGCCCGCCCGATGTCTCCGGGTAGGCCGCCGAGATGGATGGCTCCCCGAGACAGAATCCGGCCTATCGGTCCCTCCCCCTGCCTGATGTGTGTATGTGGGCTGGCTATAATCGCTGCCGGAAACCTAAGGAGGTGAGCCATGGGGCTCCTGTGGCTGTTTTATCCGGAGACACTGCTGGTATTGCTGCCGGCCCTGGGCCTGGCGATCTATGCGCAGTACAAGGTTAAGCATACCTACAAGAAGTACATGCAAGTAAGCACCAGGCGGGGTAACTCCGCCTCGGAGGTGGCCCAGGATATCCTGGACAGAGCCCGGGTTCAGGGGGTGACAATTGGGGGGACAAAACGGGCTATGGGCGATCACTATGATCCCCGCAACAAAGCGTTACGCCTGTCGGCGCCGGGGTCGGCCTCGGTGGCCGCTATCGGTGTGGCGGCGCACGAGGCAGGGCACGCCATCCAGCACGCCCAAGGGTACGCCCCGCTGGCGCTGCGCAGCGCGGTGGTTCCTGTGGCCAATTTTGGCTCGCAGCTGGCGTTCCCCCTCTTTTTCATCGGAATACTGTTCGGATCGGAGATGTTCCTTAACGTGGGGATCATCCTCTTCGCTGCGGCCGTGCTGTTCACATTGGTCACTCTGCCGGTCGAGTTCAACGCCTCCCGCCGCGCCGTGGAGACCCTGCGGGAGAGCGGGAGCGTGAGCCAAGAGGAGCTGGGCGGGGTGAAGCAAGTCCTCACCGCCGCGGCGCTGACCTATGTGGCCGCCGCCGCCATGGCGGCCATGCAGCTTTTGGCCATGCTGCTGATGGCCCGCCGCAGATGAAGCTTGTTCCATCGCTCCTAGCCGCTGATCTTGCCCGGCTTGCTCAGCAGGCCCGTCTGGTGGAGGACGTGGCGGACATGCTTCACTTCGACGTCATGGATGGGCACTTCGTTCCCAACTTGACGTTCGGTCCTCCTGTATGCAATGCGCTCCGTCGCCATACCAAGCTCCCCTTGGAGATCCACCTGATGATCGATCGGCCTGCTACATACATTCCCCGGTTTGAGGTGGGGCCGGAGGACTGCATCACGGTTCATGTGGAGTCGGTGGACTTACCGGAAGAGTCCCTGGCCGCAATACGGGCCCTTGGTTGCCTGGCGGGGATTACAGTTCGCCCCAACACTCCCTTGGAGGCCGTACTCCCCTACCTGGCTCAGGTCGAGCGCGTGTTGGTCATGTCCGTCGATCCGGGGTTCGGTGGCCAGGCGTTTAACCAAGGGTCGTTGGAACGCATCCGCAAGCTGCGAGAGGCCATCGGCGATAGGGAGGTGACTATTGCCGTGGATGGAGGTATAGGAAAAGACAACATCGCGCAGGTGGTGAGCGCCGGGGGGGACATCATTGTAGCGGGCTCCTCAGTGTTCGGAACGCCCGATCCGCGCGCCGCAGCTTGGGAGCTTCGGGAGGCTGCCGGGTGAGCGAAGCGCTGATGCGGCGGGCGCTGGAGCTGGCCGCACTCGGCGAGGGCCGCACCCGCCCCAACCCGCTGGTGGGCGCAGTGGTGGCCCGAGGTGAGGGCATTGTGGGACAGGCTTACCACAAGCATCCCGGTGGGCCGCACGCGGAGGTCCTTGCCTTGGAGGAAGCCGGCGAGGCCGCATGCGGAGCCGACCTTTATGTCAACCTGGAACCCTGTGCTCATTACGGCCGAACCCCGCCCTGTACGGCGCGGATCGAGGCTGCAGGTATCCGCAGGGTGTTCGTGGCTACAGTTGATCCCAACCCGCTGGTGAACGGGCGAGGGATTGCCGCTTTACAGGCGGCAGGTGTCTCGGTGCAGGTTGGGATGCTGGCGGAGGAAGCCCAACGGCTGAACGACATATTCTTCCACTGGATCACTGCCGGAACGCCTTTTGTGACCTTGAAGCTGGCGATGAGCATGGACGGCAAGATCGCCACCGCTAGCGGCGCGTCCCGCTGGATCACAGGCTCTCCGGCCCGGCATTTGGTGCAGCGCATGCGCCGTCGCAACGCAGCAGTGCTTATCGGGGTGAATACTGTGCTGGCCGATGATCCGCGGCTCGACCTGCGGGAGGTGGAGGGCCCGCAGCCTTTGCGGGTGGTGCTCGACACGGAGGCGCGCACGCCCGTTTCCGCCCGACTGCTCCACCTTCCCGGACAGGCTATCGTCGTGGTCGGCGAATCCGCGCCCGTGGAAAGAGTCTCCGCGTTGGAGGAGGCGGGAGTACAGGTGTGGAGGCTACCTTCCACCGGCGGCCGAGTGGAGCTTGTTGCTTTGTTGGGGGAGCTGGCTCGGGAGGGAGTAGACTCGGTTTTGCTCGAAGGAGGGGGTGAGGTGGCGTGGTCCTTCTTGGCGGAGGAACTGGTGAACAAGGTGACGCTGTTCTACGGCCCGTTGATTCTGGGGGGAAGGACTGCGGTGCCCGGTGTTGGCGGGGAGGGTGTCGATGACCCGTCCCGGGGGTTCCGGCTTTGCGATCTGTCTGTTCAGCGAGTAGGCGAGGACATAATGGTCACCGGTTACATGGGAGGGGCGCGGGATGAGTGAGCGGTTCTCCCGCCAGGTGGTCCTCCCCCAGGTTGGGGAGGAGGGGCAGAAAAGGCTGGCCTCCTCCCACGTGCTGGTGGTTGGCTGCGGGGCACTGGGCAGTCACACGGCCGAGTCCCTGCTCAGAGCCGGCGTGGGACGGTTGACCTTGGTCGACCGAGACGTCCTGGAGGTCCATAACCTGCACCGTGTTGCCCTTATGGGGCCGGACGATGTAGGAAAGCCCAAGGCCGAAGCGTGTGCAGCTGCCCTGCGCCGGCTTGACCGCAACGCACAGATAGGCTTCGTGGTAGCACACATGGGGCCCACGGAGGCCGAGAAATGGATCCCCGCGGCAGATCTTGTGGCCGATGGCTTGGACAACCTGGAAACCCGCTACATGGTCAACGACGTCTGTGTGAAGCATGGTGTCCTTTGGACCTACACCGCGGTTCTCGGCACCCACGGGATGAACATGCCCATTCGACCAAGAAGTGGTCCCTGTCTGCGTTGCTTGTTCCCCGAACCGCCATCCGCCGGGACTCTGCCTACCTGTGCCTCGGCCGGTATCCTGGGGCCTGTCCCCATGGCGCTGGCGGCTGTGCAGGCAGGGGCGGCCATTCGGCTGCTTGTTGATCCCCCCGCCCAGGGCAGGGCTGACGGCCAGAGCAGCCATGAGGGTGGAGGTACGGGTACGGCGCGGGCAAGCGAGGAGCTGTTGCATGTGGACCTGTGGGGACGTCATGCTGATTGTGTGGCGGTGCCGCGGGCTGAAGACTGCCCCACGTGTGGGCGTGGGGAATATCCGTGGCTCGAGCAGGCCTCGCGCACCGCTGTGTTGTGCGGTGACGCGGTGCAGGTACTGCCCAGCCGCCCGGTGAAACTCGACTTGGAGGCCCTTGCCGCGCGCTTGGCACCTCTCGGATCGGTGCGCCGGAGAGGCTCTGTGCTAGCCGTCGATCTTCCCGAGGTATCCCTTGTGGTGTTCCCCGACGGGCGGGCGTTAGTCAGGGGGACGCAGGATCCAGGGCGAGCGCAGTCCCTGTACGATCAGTACGTGGCTAGGTGAGGCGAGCCAGGAGCAGGGCGATGATCATTAGGATCACGATGATGACAATCGGCAGTGCTCTCATCGGGAAGGCCCGGCGCCCGGAGCTCTGCTTGTGCTTGTCGGAGGGCTTGCCTGTTATGCCTCCTCGTGCATTCAGCCGGCGGGCCTTTGCAAGATAGCGCACAGAATCCCTGAAGCGTTCCTGTTTCCGGTACACGACTCCCAGATTGTTGTAGGCGGAGGCATAGTGGGGGTTCTCATCGATGGCTCGTTTGAAGGAGCTTTCGGCTTGGGCAAGATCGCCACTGTGAAAGTACAAGTTTCCCAGGCGGAGGTAGACGAGGGGTTTTCGCAGGCCGTATTTCAGGGCTTCCACTAAGATGTCTATCCCCTCTTGATACCGCTCCTCAATTCGCAGCTGCTCTGCCTGCTCCAGGGCACGCTCACATAGCTCCTGGCGCCCAGCTTCCGTCAGCTCCCCCGGTTCCGGGAGCGGAGGAGCGATATCCTCTCGACCACCGCTTGAATGTCCAGCCATGTCAGATGTTTGGGGCTCCCTTTCGACTTGCTTGGGTTTCGCAGGAGGTAGCTGGGGTGGAACATGGGAAACACCTCGATATCCCCTTTCCAGCGGTAGAACTTCCCTCTCAGCTGGCCGATTCCCTCGCTGGCTCCCAAGAAGCGCTGGCTGGGTGTGTTCCCCAGGGTGACGATGAGAAGCGGTCGTATCAGGCCAATCTGAGCTGCCAGCCAGTCCCAACACGTTTCTATCTCCGCGCGTGCAGGGACCCTGTTCCGCGGTGGTTGGCACTTGACCATGTTGGTGATGTAGACGCTCTCGCGGGCAAGTTTCACCGATTGCAGGACCTCCGTAAGCTTCTGCCCTGCCGGACCTACGAACGGTCTCCCGGTGCGATCCTCCACCTCACCAGGGCCCTCGCCGACGAACATTATGGCGGCGTCAGGGCTCCCCTCGCCGAATACAACGTTGGTGCGCCCGGTTGACAGCTGACACTGCTCACATTCCCGCGCCTCGGCTCCGAGCTTGTCTAGGTTGATGTCCAACGCTTGCGCCTCCACCGGAGCACCTCCCTGCTCGAGGCCGGAACCTCGACTGACAGACTCTACGTCAAGAGTGCCCCCGCGCTCAACTCGCCCCGCCTGCCGCGTTGACGTCAATTCCTGCGAATACTGTTGGGGCTTTTTGCGTATCGCTGGAGGTACGGTCCCCGCGGTGGGGCGGGCATACTAGTAAACAACATGCGTGGCCAGCCCTGTAGAAAGCCCAGCACTCTTGCAGAGCTTCTGCTTGGAAACAGCTCTGACCTGGAGCGGGCAACGGGGATCGAACCCGTGACCTTCGGCTTGGGAAGCCGACGCTCTACCGACTGAGCTATGCCCGCGTTCGGCTGGTATTATATCCCCTCACCGTGGGGCTATGCCAACGCTCTAGCATGCGCTTGAGCGAGTTGACAATTAACAGGGGGCTGTGGCGGGCTAGTCCGCTCGGAGAGGCTCCAGTGCCGGCATGGACATTCCCTGAAGAAAGGCGAGCGTCGCCCCTCCTCCCGTGGAAAGGTGGCCGAACTTGCCGCCTAAGCCCAGGTTGGCCACCGCTTCGCCTGTCTCGCCGCCGCCTACCACGGTGAAGCCTTTGATTCCGGCCAGGAGCTCGGCTATCGCGCGTGTTCCGGCGGCGAAAGGCTCTACCTCGAACGCTCCCATCGGACCGGCCCAGACAACGGTCCCCGCGTTTTCCAAGACCTCGGAGTACCGCTTGATTGTCTTGGGGCCGATGTCCAGGCCCATCCACCCTGCGGGGATCTTGCTTGCCGGAGCCACCTTGGTGGAGGCGGCTGCGGACACCTCGCGCGCCACGACCGCGTCGCTGGGAAGCAGTATTTCTGTTTCTCTCTTCTGGGCCTCTTCCAGGAGCTCTTTCATCGTGTCGATCAGGGAGTCATCCACGACCGACTGGCCGACATTGTGGCCCTTTGCCTTGAGGAAGGTGAAGGCGACGCCGCCGCCTACGAGAAAGCCGTCGACTTTGCCCAACAGGGTCTTGAGTACGCCCAGCTTGTCCTTTGCCTTCTTTCCTCCCACCAGCATGTAATAGGGCCTTCGCGGGTTGCTAATGAGGCCCGACAGGGCTTGCACTTCCCTGTCCACAAGCAGTCCGGCATAGGAGGGGAGGTGATGAGTTATGCCGCTGGTGGAGGCGTGGGCCCGGTGGGCAGTGGCGAAAGCATCGTTCACGAACAGGTCGAACGGCTCGGCCATGGACCTGGCGAAAGCGGGGTCGTTTGTTTCTTCTTCGGGGTGGAATCGTACGTTCTCTAGCACCGCCACGCTCCCGGGCTCAAGCTTGTTCATGGTCTCCCGCACGGGTGCGCCGACGCAGTCCTTTGCCTTGGGCACGTCGCAACCGAGCAGGTCGCTTAATACCTTCGCCACCGGAGCCATTCGCAGCTCGGGCACGCGCTTACCTTTGGGGCGTCCAAGGTGTGAACAAACGGCTACCTTGGCCCCCCCGTCCAGCAGTAGGTGTAGGGTGGGCAAGCTGGCCCTGATCCTGGCCTCGTCAGCAACCTGGTGGTCCACTAGGGGCACATTGTAGTCGGCGCGCAGCAGCACTTGGCGGCCGCGAACGTCGGCGTCTTTGACTGTGCGGAGTCTCATCGTAATCACCAGCGCTGATTCTAGGTTGCAAAAGGCCTTACCACAACTGAGCGGCTGGTTGTGCAGGTATCGGTTAGGAGTAATATTTTCGAGTGATGAACGGAGCGGGAGGAATATGGACAGTCGTTCTCGTGGCCCTGGTGGGGCTGGGGGCTTGGTTGGTTGCGCTTGGGTGGCCCTTCTTGCAGACCCTGTCGCCGGAGACCCCGCCCGGCCAACTGCTGCAGATAGCCGAGACGTTGGCGGGGGCTGAGGACCTGGATGCGCGGGTCACCTTGGAAGGGCAGGGGGACGAGGGTGTTGAAGTCCGGCTCCGCTATATTGCCCATCCGGCAATCCGCATAGATGTCCTCAAGCCTGAGGAATTGGACGGCGAAGTGTACACGCTGCGGGAGATCGTAGACGGGTGGATGCTTGTGCACTATAGGCCCCGCGAGGGTGCTGGAGTGGAGATCCCCGTGGAAGGGGCGGATTGGTTGACCGACTTGCTGGATGTGGGCCGGCTACGGGCCGGGCTTCAGTTGGGGCGTATCTCTGTCGCTTCACCGGAGGTGGGGGTACTCGACATACGAGGCCCGCCGGGCCCGTATCACCGGCTGGTGATCGAGAAGGCGCCTGAGGACGAGGATGTGCTGCTTACCAAGGTGGATGTTTACTCACTAAAAGAGGAGCGCGAGGTACGTATTGCCAGAGCTCACATCCTTGAGCTGGAACTTAACCAGGGCATTGAGTTCCGTGAGCTCCTATCGCTGCCGGCCCCGCCCCGCAGATGGTTCGGGGGTTAGGGGTTACTGGGCACGCCAGCGGAACTCGGCCAGGCGGACCTCTTTGTCCACAAAATCGTGGAATTTCTCTTCCTCGGCAAACGGAGATTCGATTGCGGATTGTTCGAAGACCTCCTCGGCGATGTAGATGGGGCAGTGGGTACGCAAGGCAAGGGCTACGGAATCAGAAGGGCGGGCGTCGATCTCCTTCAAGCTGCCGTCGGCGGTACGGATGTTCAAGGTGGCATAGTAGGTACCCTCCTTGACCTCGGTGATGGCCACCTGCTCCAGCTGGCCACCCAAGGACTCCAGGAGGTGCTTCATCAGATCGTGCGCCAGCGGGCGTGGGAAGGCATGCCCTTGCAACTCCAAGGCAATGGACATAGCCTCCGCCTCGCCTATCCAAATGGGCATAGCCTGGGAAGAGCTCCTATCCTTTAGGAGTATAACTGGAGAGTTATTCATTGGGTCCACCAGCAGTGCCTTGACTTCCGCTTCCTTCATGGCATTTCCCCTTTGTCCGCCCGCTGCGGACAATTCATTATAGCCATGGCCGACGGGGCTGTAAATGCTGTACGTTACACTGGGCGCGGCAGTCTGGGAAAGAGGAAACGCCGTCGGACCTCGGGAAAGCCCGTGCGTCCCAACTCCAATTCGCGACCTTACGCTGCTTGGGTTGCGGGGTGTAAACTAGAGTCCCCGTAAACTGAGGCTCCCGTAAGTGCTGCGGCAAGGGAGTCCTGGCGCATAATAGAGGCTGCCGGCTTCCGGATCCAGCACCAAAGCCAAAGAGGTGGCATAGCGACACCCGGCAGCTATCTCCGGAATGGGGTGCCGGCAGATAGAGTCGGGGTATCCGTCGTGATCCTGCAGGAGCTGCTTTAGCGATTCCTCATTCCAAGCGGTCCGCGCTGAGAGCAAGGCGTTCATCCTGCGCCAACGGTGATAAGTCGATCGCCGTTCGTCGCCCAGGGGCTGGTGTATCCCCAGCTCAGAGGCGGCCAGGAAGTGATTAGCGTGCACCAGAATGCCGGCGGTGGCGTGCACGCGTGTCGCTCCGCTGGGCGCACGCTCCACGGCGACCGCGCTCCGGGGACCGGATAGGAGAAAACTCGCCGAGCATGGGGAGTCCCCCTCTTCTGCCGCCGCCATAGCATCTTCCAGGGTCCTTGCACCGAGCACGCGGTGGCAGCGCACGTGGAAAGGGATGCCGGGACCGTCCCACCGGTCCAAGTGAGAGACAAGGCCGTTCACGGCCATAGCCAGTCCCGCTGAGTTGATGCCGATCTTCGGCCCGACCACCCCGGCCTCGGTGACCGCCAGCACCTGGTGCTGGTGACCGCCCCGGTCTTGGTGGAGCCAGACGAGTTTAACCTCGGGAATCCAGTCCCAGTTGTGTGCCATGAGTGTTCTCCCGCAGTCAACGCGGCCGGGCAGGAGCGCGGCTGCGGTACACTCCTCCCCGGCCAGGCCCTGCCGGGCGAAGGCGCTGTACAGGAGTTCGTAACGTACGTTGAGCGCCACCACGGCGAGCAGCGGCAAGTCCGAGGCGGCTGCGATAGCGGACATTGTGCGGGCGTAATTGGGGTATGAATCGGCTATGCGGCGACGCCACAGCTCAGCCTGGCGCAGGACGTCGCGTTCGTTCAGCCTTGCCTCTACGCGAAAACGCCGGCGATACACCGCCCAGTTGTGATGGATTAGCTCCGCCGCTTGGAGGCCGTGGAGGCGCCCTTGTTCTTCAGCATGTCCTGTCAGCCGAAGCAGCGGTAGTCTGGACATCATGCTTCGAATGGCCAGATTGAAAAATCAGGCATCGCAAACCTCCGGATTGGACCGATCGGATGCTACCTGCTCTCCTGCGGATTAACAAGCGCCTGGGGAGTCACTAAGCATGTGGCCAGGGACGGCCTGTATAATCTAGCCTACTCTAGCGTGGAGGGAGGGGGCTGCAGTGTGACGTTGGAGATCCTGCTGGTGCTGATCATTCTGGTGGCAGCACTGGTGGTGTTTGCGCTTGATCTCTTCCCCATAGACTTCGTGGCGTTCGGTCTCATAGCGCTGCTCCTTATTTTGGGCCCGGTACTTGGGCTTGCGCCGGGGGACGCCATCGCCGGGTTCAGCAACCCCGCCACCATTACAGTGCTGGCCATGTTCATCCTTTCGGGGGCTGTTTACCGCACAGGAATGGTGAATGTGCTTGCTCACCACGTGCTGCGTCTGGCGGGTGAGAGCGAGTTCCGTCAACTGTTGGCGGTTTTCCTGCTGGCCGGCCCCATTGCGGCGTTCATAAATAACACCCCTGTAGTGGCCATCCTCATACCCGTGGTGGTCCGCATGTCGCGTGAACACGGCCGTTCTCCGTCCAAGCTCCTCATCCCCCTCTCCTACACCGCGCAGCTGGCGGGGGTGGTTACCCTCATTGGTACGTCCACGAACATTCTTGCCTCATCCTTATCTGCGAGCGCGGGGGTGGGGGGGTTTGGCCTGTTTGAGTTCTCGGCCATCGGGCTGGTCGTATTTGTCGTGGGTGTTGTCTATATCATGCTCGTAGGAAGACATCTGGTTCCCCAGCGGCGTACCGAGGGCGATGTGGCGGATGAATATCATGTGCGTGAATTCATCACGGAGGTTGCCGTAGAGGATGATTACCCCTATGTGGGGTGTACAGTAGCTCAATGCGACTTGGGCCGAGAGCTCGGGATCCAAGTGGTGGGAATTATCCGCGAAGGTAGAGCTTTACCCTTTCCGGTGGAATCGCACTCTTTGATTCCCGGGGACATCATGCTTGTGCAGGCCGACCGTGAGCGGCTCCTGCGGATCAGAGATGTGGTACGTGGACTGAACATCGAGCCCGAGAGTCGCCTCGGCGACCACGACCTCAAGTCCGACGAGTCAGGGCTATTGGAAGTAGTAATCGCGCCCAACTCGGATTTGATCGGAGGGACGCTTGTATCCACCGATTTCCGGAACCGCTATGGCTGTACGGTGGTTGCCATACAAAAGCATGGGGAGATCCTGCGACAACGCCTGGCTAACGTGCGGCTCAATTTCGGGGATACCTTGCTCCTACAGGGGCCGCGTCGGGCATTAGAGCTGTTCCAGCGGGATCCCGGCTTCATAGTCACCGAGGCGGCGCCGCAGGAGCTCTTCCGCAGGAAGAAGATCCCGGTTGCGCTGGGAATTCTGGGGGGCGTTGTGCTGTTTGCGGCGCTCGGGGTCCCGATCCTGACTACCGCTGTGACCGGATGCGTGCTGATGGTGCTCACCGGTTGTCTGAGACCACACGAACTCCACGCATCCATCCGCTGGGACGTGATCTTCCTCCTGGCGGGGCTCATCCCCTTGGGGATGGCGCTGGAGACGACCGGTGCGGCGCAAGTGCTCGGGGAGCTGGCGGCGGGGGTGGCTGAGTTTGTGCCGCCGGTGGTGATGTTAATGTTGTTCTACCTGGTGGCCACCGCCCTGACCTCCGTCCTGTCGAATAGCGCGTCGGTGGTGGTCCTCGTTCCTGTCGGTATTGCCACTGCCCAGGGGCTGGGATTGGACCCGAGGGCGTTCGTACTGGCCATCATGTTCGCCGCGTCCACCAGCTTCATGACCCCCATCGGTTATCAAACGAACACCATGGTGTACGGACCGGGCGGCTACAAATTCCTGGACTTTACACGTGTGGGGGCGCCACTCAACCTTCTGCTCACGGTGGTGACGCCCCTCCTCATCGCTGCCCTGTGGGGACTCTAAGCTTACTTGAACGGATCCCAGCGGACAGTCAGGCCCTCGTAGCCGGAAGGGAAGCGTTTGCGGAACAACCGGTAATAATGCAGTTCCTTCGGCGAGGTGAACGCGACGCCTTGGCTGCTCTTTGGCGTCCGTTGCATGTCCTTGGCGCCGACCTTGCTGGCGATGAGTTGGTCCATGAGGTCGTCCACTCCGGTACCCCTGGCGAAACGCAGCTTTGGTCGGTTGGAGATTTCCCGGGGAAGCATGTCGCGGAAAGCCTCGCGGAGGATCCACTTTTCAATCTGCTCGCCGTCTTGAGCGTAGACCTTCATAGCAAGCGGGATCCGCTCGCTCAATGTGACCACCTTTGCGTCGAGGAAAGGCGCTCGGTAGTCCACCGAATTGGACATCCAGCCCCGGTCCAGGCGCCTGAGGGCCGTGTTGTACGCGATGGCCACGAGTTTTTGAGCCACCTTCTCCTTCTCCTCCGGGTCGTCGACCGCCTGCAGCTCGCGGAAGTAGCCCCCGAAGAGCTCGTCCGCCCCCTCGCCCACCAACACACAGTTGGTGTGCTCGCGTGCCATTCTTGCTGAGTAGTAGTTGGCGATGAACCCGGAGATACAGTCTTCATCAAAAGATTCCAGGAACCAAACCGCGCGCGGTAGGATGCGGGCGATGTCCTCATCGGTGATCCGATAGATGTGGTGCTCCAGCCCCAGGTAGTTGGCCATGAGCTTGGCGTAACCGAGGTCTTGGCCTGGGTACCGCTTGATGGTGGTGCTGAAGACCTTAAGCTTCCTGTTGAACTGTTTGGCGATTGCCGCGATCAGCGAGCTATCCAAGCCGCCGCTGAGGGAAACTCCCTCCGCTGCCCCGTCGGCCATCATCTTCTCCACTGCCTCCACCATGACTTCGCGCAGTGCCTTAGCCGCCTCTGCCGGTGTCTCGAACTCGGGGAGGTGGGGACGCTCCAGCGCGAACGGCTTCAACCCGTCTCGACTGGAGTAGATGTGTCCTGCCGGGAGTTCCTTGACCTCCGGCAGGAAGTCCACTAGGGCTTTCGCTTCCGAGGCGAAATAGAGCTGGCCGTCCTTCGTCCCGTAGACCAACGGCCGGGATCCAACAGGGTCGCGGACGAGGAGCGTCTGGTCCTGTTCAATGACTGCGCAAGCGTAGCTTCCGTCGAGTTTGGCGAAGCAGTCCATGCCATGTTTCTCGTACATGCTACGGAGAAACGTCGCATTGGTGGTTTCGTAGGGACGATGGTTGAACACGTCTCCATCCATCAGGACGAACGGCTGTTGCTCACCACTGAAGGCGAACGTCGCTTGGTAAGACGTATTTATCTCTCCACAACCCACCGTGGCGTAGGGAAGGTTGCGAACTACTGAGTTATCCGGCCCCCGGTGCCTTATTTCGTTCAACATGCGCCCGACGTCCTTTGGACGCGCCTTTTTTCCAACGATACCTGCTATCGCGCTCATCTTGCTGCCCTCCCTTGCATACCAAACACGCCCCATGCTGCCCCCCGCTTGGGTGGCACGGGCCAACCACCTTGCGTCTTCGCGCTGCTAGTTAGGAAAACGGGTATTGTGCTTGCGGGGCACTCTGCAGCAGCTCATGTAC
>JAWOCQ010000068.1:0-15316 GCA_046483725.1 Candidatus Bipolaricaulota bacterium | reverse complement strand
GAAATGTGGCCATGTTCATCGCGCGACACCCCTTCGACATAGCTGTAGGGAAGCAGCTCGGCCAACCCTTCGGCCACGACCACCACGCCGTAGCCCTTTCCTTCCGACTCCTCTCGCACCCGCATTGAGGCGACGATTCGCTTGATCGTCTCCTCCATGTTCATGACTTCCCGCGTCTCCTTCTCGCCCGTCCTTGGATTCACCGTCTCTTCGACGGTACGGTACTCGCCGATGATATCCTCCACGCTAATCACCAGACTCGCTTCGCCGGCGATCGCGGCGCCATACGCGATCCAGCCCGCGCTTCGGCCCATGGTTTCGGCGAGGAAGTAGCCGTTGGTCGACTCGGCGTCAGCCAACAAGTTGCGGATTTCGCCGGCCAAGACCTCGACGGCCGTGAAATAGCCAAACGTGAAATCGATTCCCATGTAATCGTTGTCAATCGTCTTTGGCACGTGCACGACCGGAATCTTCTTGGTTCCCTCCGGCAGCCGATCCTGGAACATTTGCAGCTTGTTCGCCGTCTTGAGCGTGTCGTCGCCTCCAATCGACACGAGTGCATCCACCTCCATCGAACAGAGCGCGTCGTAAACGGTTCGCAAGGGCGCGACCTTCTCCGGATCATCGAGATCCGCTTGGCAGGTCACGTGTTTGCCAGGATTCGCCCGGGCCGAACCAATCATAATGCCTTGGCTGTTGCGGGTCCGTTTGAGCCGCATATGATCCAATATCACGTAGTCTCGATCCTGCTCCATCGCGTGGTCCGGCCCGAATTTCATCAAATTCGAGTAGCCGTAGCGCATACCGATCACTTCGATCTCGTTACGCAAGAAGGAAACAGCCGCGGTTGAAATCACGGCGTTGGCTGCCGGTGCAGGCCCCCCCGCGAACAGGATCGCCACGCGATTGAAACCGTGACGAACCTTGGGCGGACGCGATAACGTATTATTGGTCATGAACATTCTCTCTTTCTAGGGGATTTCCAACGCTTGTCGCTCGGCGACATGCAAAGACTCCACGCAGCCAGTTACCGAACGTGTCGCCCGGGTCCACCGCGGGGCCCTCAACACGAGCCAGCTTTGGGCCCGCCCGCAGTGTTGCCCCACGTTCGGCACCCCGCAGACTCAACATACACCCGACTCAAATTCATGATTCTCGGGGTAGAAACTTGAAGGTCAAGCGGCCCGAGCCGGTGAAAACGGGAAATTTCCACCTCATCGGAGCCCGCCGCCGAGACGTCACGAGGTGAGTCGAGCAGACCGAATCAGACCGAATCAGACCGAATGCGCCAATTTCCGCCTCAAATGACGCCCTGAAGTGGCTTGAACTGACCTTAACTCCCCCCCCGTTCCCATCTCCGACCCCACGTCCAATCACTGTCGCGGAAGCCTCGCAGGTGCGTTTTTTGATAACATGGTAGCCGTCCGAAGCGGAAAAGCCATGCGGCGAACGTTCGTTGGCGGCCCTGGTGCGGCGGACAGGCCACCGTCCGCTGGAAAACGCCACTCGCCCTCATCCCGGGAAAACGAGGAAAATACGTCCACAACGTCCGATCATAGAAAACAGTAAAGCACTCGCGCGTGGCCAAACGTGAACCTGCCCCCGAAAACCAGTGGATGGTGTCGCGATTGGCCGGCGGCGGCATGAACTCGAGGCAACCGACGACGGTGGTCGCGTTCCACGATATCCCGAATCCATTTTTCATGAGAATGCAACGGAGCGGCACGATCCGATGAGTGAAGTTCACGACTATCTTGTTGAGTTGATTTATGCCAAGACCGGGGTGCGCCCTGGTTTGAATGATACCTTGGATGTCATGAAAATCGACTCTTTGGCCATGGCTGAATTGACGGCCGAAATCGAAAACGCCATGGACATTCGGATCGATGAAGAAGTTCTCGACATCGAGAATTTTCAGGAATTCGTCAGCTACGTGGAACGGAAATCGGCCCGATGCCCGGGCCAGCCGTAACATGTTCCGACCCTTCCAGCCACCAGGGACACGGTTGCCACCAGCGACACGGTGATAACATCGGTTCGCCGCTTGGCGGTGTTCACCTGCAAAGGCCAACCCGCGCTGCCTCCCCCCCAGCCCGCTATCTCGGGGGGTGCGCGGTCCGGTTATATCGGCCGTGTGACAAAATTGGAGGTCAGCGGAAGTGGGCGTCGAAGCTAATATGCGGGTGGATGGTGCATCGACAAGTTTTCTCATGAAAGACTCCGAAGATGGATTGTTTCAGCCGAGTGCACGGATGGACCGCGCTGGTGGTGATGGCCGTTTTCAGTGCCAATGCATCGACGTGGGCAGCCGAGACCTTTGGCTACGTCTCGCGCAAGCCTCAGCGTTATGAAACACAAGGTCCCAGTTTGGAGCAGGAACCGGGAGTCAATCTCTACTGGCACGACCCCTATCTGAGCTCTAAAGAGAGCTGCCGCGTGTGGCCGGCCGCCTCCAATGGTTACGCGCCCTCCTGGTACGGCAAGACCGACATGCTGGCATTGTTCCGCGAGCCCAAGGACGATTTCATCATGACCAAGTTGGGACCCGGCGGCTCCAACATCCTCGGAACCCGCGACTTTGAGTCGGAGTTCGATGCCGGCGTCCGCGCCTTGCTGGGCATGACATGCGGGGATTGGTATCGATTGGAGGTTTCGTATTTCGGGTCCTATTCCTGGGATGACTCAGCGGCCGTTCGCAATTTCGACGACAACGACCAGGGGGGAACTGGAAACCTTTTTTCTCCCTTCTCCGATTTTGGACGTCCCAGCGGAGTCGTGGGACTTGACTACAACAATTTCGCCTCGATCCGTTTTAACTCCAGAATGCACAATGGCGAATTCAACGTGCGGCGTCGAGTGTTGATGCGGCCCGGCTCTTATGAGGCGTCGTTCTTGGTCGGTGGGCGATACCTCGATATTGAGGAACGTTTTGACTACCTGACTCAGTCAACACTGCCGACGCCGGGGGGCACCAGCAATTCGCTTTCCATTGGGACAAGCAACCAACTGATCGGCGCGCAGATCGGTTTGCTGAGCCAGTTTCTGATGCAGCCGCGTTGCTGGGTTGATTTTGAAATGAAGGGCGGTATCTTCCAGAATGACGCGGACCTCGGCCGGGCCTACGTCGTGGTCGACGGTCAGGGATGTACCTGGGCTTGTACCTGGGGTAGGATAGCTTAGGAAGGCAGGTGGTTGCTCGAGCAACGACTCCTTAACACAATTCTGGCATTGTAGGCTGGGTGTCACCGCCCGAGTAGACAAGATTCTCCTTCCTCAGGTTGAAGACGTTACCCTAAGTTCGAATACTCTCACCGAAGACCGTACGTGAGAGAACTGACGGGAGGTGAGAGATGGCCGAACAACGTGCTAATACAACAACCATCTTCACCAAAGGAGGGGGAAACAGATTCTCCAAGGAGGCAGTTCAAATGAAACGTACAGTTGTAGCATTATTCGTACTGGCGGCGACGTTGATGGCAGTACATGCAGGATTCTGCGATCCTTCAGGGTTAGATCCTGTTGAGCTAGAGGAGGCCATGGTTGTAAGCGTTATAGGTACTGCCCTGGACAACCCGGGAGAGCTTCTCCTCGGGACCTGGGAAGCTGATGCCAGTGGTGATGGTGTATGGCAATCGGCAGACTCCAATTATGCTGGCGTGCTGCCAAGCGACGACGATCGGATCCTCTTGGTTCGCCTTGCAACGGAATGCGGCGCAGACGGTGCAGGGGCCTGCCTTGTGGCGAAAGCGACTATCCGGAAACCCGAAGGCTGGACATTAGATATCGCCAATTCGCCTACTTGTGATGGTTACGGAGGAGATGCTAGTCCTACCCCTTTTGCCAGCGAGCTTGAATTCAAGAACCGCAGGCTTGGGATCTACGGCGGTCAACTCGCCTATGATGATCACAACAACCCTTCATGCGGCGAGGAGGCACAGTATACCTACGACAACTTCCTTACCCAAGCAGAAACAGTTGTATACATAGCCATATGCGACGACAAAATACTAGTCAACGGGCCCAATGGCCATGTGTTGCACGCCACGGAATACGACGCGGATTGCGGTGACGGGATCATTAAATACGGCGGCCTGTTCAATCTCGACCCAAAGGACGACGAGGTCCACATTCTCTATGGTGTTCCTCACAGCCATGGGGGGGACCCAGCAAGCGTCCTCTACATGGGTTTGAATCGTACGGTCGGCAATCCAGCCCGCGATGGGCATGGATTGGTGTCCTTAGAACTGTACGCCCTTCCTTCGCCAATTCCGGGTGATTGAGAGCCGAAGTGACACTCATGAGTACTCACGGAGGTTCAAATGGTCCAGAATCCTTGTCCAATATGGGCGGCGGGGAGGGGAAAGCCAGCTGCTATTATAGGCTCAAAGCAAGGTTCCGCCAATAGACCCGGTCGCGCTCGAGGTGTTCGACCAGCTCCCAGACGGCCGCAGCATCCCCGCTGTGCTCATGCCCTGACCGTTCCCGTTTACCCCCACCGTTTGACGGACCATGACCTAGGGGTTTGACGCCGTTCCCTCTCGCCGTTCCCTCTAGTCTCAGCGCGCATCCAGACAGTGGCTTGACGCAGCGTGGATGATTCGGCCCGAGGCAAGGAGGCAACTGAAGAAGATGGACCCAAGGGCGCTTGGCATGCCTCTTTGTTTGACCTCTCCCTATTGGTCACTGTACCCTCCTGGTGACGGTCGCAAAGAGACTTCGACACTCATTGGGAGAGTCGGAACCGCGGAAACGCATCCCTGGTACGCCAGAGTGGACGGTTTTGGAACTTCGCGCTGGCCGAGGGCGGCGCAGCTCCAGAGGCGGATGCCATGTGACGGATTCGAGGGCCAAGGTGCCCATCAAACCGGGGAACCCTGATGGTAGCCACCGAGAAGGGCCGGACTTCAGCAAAGTGAAGAGCGTCCTCCCACCTCTAGTGAACTCCGTAAGGCCGGCCAACTCCAGCGCATAGATTGGATACCGCGCAGCCAACCATGGCGGCTCCGGTTGTCATACCTTCCCGTTACCATTAGTATGGAAAGGCACTCTCAGGAGGTGCAGTCATGGGCATCCGGTTGCTTGAAAGGACTCTTGTGCTTCTATTTGATGAGTCACTGGTAGGGCAGGAGATGAGCAGGGAGTACCTGCCGGAAGAAATGCGTGACGTTGTGCCAAGGACTGGGAGCGATGGAGAACTGTGTTTGGCTAGCCTTCAGGCAGGAATAGAAGTCATCGTGTCAGGGCGCCGGATAGCTATTCGAGACGCTCGCATCGACGAGCCGGCTGTGGAGCTTGTGCCGAAGACGGCACTCCATCTCCGAGAGAAGTTAGACGGAGAAGTGAAAGCCTATGGGCTGAACTACACGGCGGAGTTCCCCGTCCAAGGAGGGGGGGCTGGGCGCTTTCTCGCAACGCATCTGCTAGACATCGAGAGCATTGAGAAGGTACTGTCGGTGGAAAGTGCTAATGTGCGGCTGCAACACACAGAAGAGAAATTCAGGTACCGGCTTTCTCTCGAACCAAGGTGGCAGAAACCAGAGGAGACGCTTTGTTTCGCACGACTCAACGTGCACTGCGACCAAAAACTGCCAGGGCATGAGGAATTGGTGGAGGAGTTTCTAGGTGCTAGCAGGTGGCTTGAGGAACGCGTGACGGCTCTATTCCCGAAGGCCCATCAATGATGAGCACTGGAAACAGCTGCCGGGAAATGGAGCTCAATGCGACGATGCTGGACAAAGAGGAGCGCCAAGAGCAAGGTGTGCTGGAGTTCGGCGGGGAGGCCGGAATCAGCGCTTGGGCTGGGGTGTCGGTGGGGCCACGCTACTTCTACCAACAGCACATCGAGGAATCCAAAGCCGAGGAAACCAACATATGGGGCGTTCCGAAGCTACCGAGGGCTATACCTACTAGAGCGTCTGCCGACTGGCCAGATTGGTGCCGCGTTTATGTGACCAGTTTGGCTAGACTCGGGTCCGCTGGAGCATCACCGAAAGTAGGGGGGGGCGCTTGGTGTGAGACGTGTCTTGCAGAGACGGAAACTGATGTATGGCTTGTCCCGGACGCTCGCAGAGCCCACTTCGGAATCGATCCGCTAACTGGTGCAGGAGAAACTGAGCGTGGAGAAAACCTTCAGCGAGGCCTCATCTCCGAGCTTCCGGGATTCGTGCTGCGAAGGCCTATCCCCTTCACCGGAGAGGTAGTTAGCGGGGAGGTTTTGCTGGTGGATGAAGTGTTCGCACGTTTCGGAACGGGGCGCACACTGCAGGAAGCGAAAGATGATCTAGCCGAAGCGCTGTCAGACTACTTCAGGACACTGCTTGACGAGCACGCTCATCTGGCCCGGTGCGCGCAAGAGCATCTCGAACAGATGGAGTTGCATGTTGGGCTCTAACGCATGGAGGTAAAGAGAAACCAGCTTGAGACTGCGCTAAGCGGGAAGCTTGGTGCAATCCCGGACTTCTCAAAACACCGCAATTTCAAGGTGTACGTTGAGGGGCGTTTTGTGGGCAAACCAAGTATCGGGCACAGTTGGAGGAAACTAGACCAACGCCTTCTGAGGAGAGTTGCTGCGCAGATTCACCTGAGTGAGCATGAGCTGTATGACGTGGTTCAATGCATAAAAGATGGAGAATGGTACAGAGAACACCTCCGCAGTATGGACAAACTGTGAACTGGGGCGCTTTCGCTTCTGTCTCTTGAGAGATCTTCGCGCGGCCCCAACTGAACCATCATAAGTACGCGACGACTATCAACGGTCAGCCTTCCAGAACCGTAAGACTTCCAATCCATGGCTGCTTGTCGTTAGGGTCGTCCGACGCGGCGTACGGAGCCCTTGGGTAGGGACGAGAAAGAGGCAGCCAGACAAGGCATCGATGCTATAGCTGAACCGCAGCGCAATGGTCGCGACGGAGCCAACGGGCTGAGGAGGAGCCTCACGCGCGGGAGATTTTCGACAGTTCCAAAGCTAAGAATGGCCAGTCTCAGGATTGCTGTTACAGACAGAATAGACTCCGCTGGTACGCCCGGCAGGATTTGAACCTGCGACCTTTGGCTCCGGAGGCCAACGCTCTATCCTCTGAGCTACGGGCGCTGGCGGAGGGAGTGGGATTCGAACCCACGGCTGAGTTTTACCCCAGCAACGGCTTAGCAAGCCGTCGTCTTCGGCCACTCGACCATCCCTCCGAGCTCCTCCTATTCTAGACGGGCAGCAGCACGGGCGCAACGAGCGGTCCGTCCATGAGTGGGCTAAGATCTCCGGCCATGCACTTGGACAAGTATGCAGCGTTCGTTTTGGATATCGACGGGGTGCTTGTACGGGACCGAGTGCCGCTCCCTGGTGCTGTTCAGGCGGTGAAGGCTTTGGCCGAGCAGGGCGCTGTGGTCCTGCTTACCAATAACTCCACCCGGGAGAGGGAGACGGTCGCTGAGCGCCTGGCCGCGCTGGGCTTTCCCGTCAGTCCCGAGCAGATTGTCACGAGCGCTTTCGTGGCCGCCCATCTCCTGCGCCAGCGGTACGGCCCATTGCGGGTCTGGCCGGTGGGGGAGGCAGGCCTATTACGAGAGATTGCTGCAGAAGGGCACACTATCTGCGACCCCAGCGAGGCCCAGTGGGTAGTGGCAGGGATGGATCGCCAGCTCACCTACAGCAAGCTCTCCGATACACTGCAGGCTCTGATCTCCGGAGCAAGGTTCCTGGCTACCAACCGTGATGCCACCTTCCCCATGGAGACGGGCCAGGTGCCCGGCGCCGGCGCGGTAATAGGCGCAATCGAGGGGATGGGATTTTCACCCGAGCTAGTGGTGGGAAAGCCTTCGGACACGGCCTTTCGCGCTGCGCTAGAGCTGGCCAGGGTGGAGCCGGAGCAGGCACTCATGGTCGGCGACCGGCCTGAGACGGACATCGCCGGTGCGAGTGCCGCGGGGATGGATACGGCCCTTGTCCTCACTGGTGTGGCTGACCGGCAGAAGGCTCAGGCGCAGAGCATCCGCCCAACCTGGATCGCCGACGACCTCGCGGCACTGGCTGTCGGAGAGGCTGCTCGAGGGTAGTGGGCTGTGACAAACCGTATAGTGTTACAGCCGTCAAATCCTTAGCAACTACCAGCTACGAGCTGCGGCCCACAATCTACGGCTGACGACTACCCAATTCTGGACCCGGTTCGTCCACAGATGGCGCCGACCAAGGTGCCAGGCTCGGTGGCCTTGAACACGATCAGAGGAAGGTTGTGCTCCCCGGCGATGGATACAGCTGCGGCGTCCATTACCTTGAGCCCCCGGGATAGGTAATCAGCGTGGGTGAGGCGGGCAATGGGCACGGCGCGAACGTTGTCATTGGGGTCGGAGTCGTAGATGCCGCCGACCTTGGACCCCTTGGCCACAAGCTCGGCTTCCAGGGCCAATGCGCGGATTACGGCCGCCGTGTCGGTGGTAACAAACGGGCTTCCAGTTCCCCCGGCGAGGAGCAGCACCTGCCCGTCAGCCAGGGCCTCGCGGCCGGCCCACACGTCCACCGGGCCCGCGATCCCCGGACAGGGAACCGCGGACTGCAGGACCGTGGGGACGCCCTGATCGGCCAGAGCCTCCCGCAAGGCCACGGCGTTGATGAGCGTGGAGAGCATCCCGATGGTATGGCCGGCGTGCGCGGGAAGGTGGGGGAGGGCCGAGCCGCGGGCCACGTTCCCGCCGCCGGGCACGACGGCGAGCTGAGTTCCCTCGCTACGGGCGGCGGCGATCTCGCGGGCAAAAAAAACGAGGGCCCCTTCGTCTAGGGGCCCGCTATCGCTTCGCAGAACCTCGCCGGACAGCTTAAGCACTGCCCGACTGACCGGTTTGGCCTCGCTCACTCTTCCCCTATCTCATAGCGCACGAACCGCCGCACGGCGATGCTCTCGCCCAGTTTGGCGCCGAGTTCACCAAGCACGTCCTCCACCTTGAGGTCCTCGTTCTTGATGTACCCCTGCTTGAGCAGGCAGTTCTCCTCGAAGAATTTCTGCAAGCGTCCCTCCACCATCTTCTCCACGATCGACGGTGGCTTTCCTTCTTTTTCCGCTTGCTGGCGCAGAACCTCGCGCTCCTCCTCAACGATTTCCTCGGGGACGTCCTCCGGCTTCACCCAGCGCGGCTTGAATGCGGCGATTTGCATGGACAGGTCCTTGAGAAACGTCTGAAAGTCCTCCGAGTTAGCGGCGAAGTCAGTGTTGCTAACAAGCTCCACCAGGACACCGACCTTACCCGAGTGGTGTATGTAAGCCCCTACTTGGCCCTCATTCGCCTCCCGCGTCTGCCGCGCGAGAAATTCCTTGCCCTCGGTGCGCAGGATCTGCTTGGCTTTGTCGTAGTCGCCGTCAGCTTTCTTGAGGGCTTCCTTGCAGTCCATGATGCCCACGCCTGTCTCGACTCGCAGCTTCTTGACCAGGTCTAGGGTGACCTCCATCAGCCCTCCTTCTTGTCCTGGGCGGGCTCCTCGGTGGGCTCCTCGGTGAGGTCCTCCTCGGGCGCCTCCGGCGCCGAGGCTGTCTCTTCTTCGTCAGTCTCCGTCTTCACCGGCTCGCGCGGCTCTTCCTCAACGTTCTCGAGAACGCCTTCGGACGAGGAGGTCTCCCCAACCTCAGCCGGCTGTTCGCCCTCCGACTCGGAACTTGCGGCTTCTTCCGCCACCCCTTCAGCCACTTCCTCCGACTCTGCCTGCTCCGGCGTTTCCTCGGCCGGAGCTTGCGTGGCTTCCGCTGCCTGTAAGCCTTCTCGGCCCTCCAGCACCGCGTCCGCGATCTTCGCCGTGATCAGCCGGGTAGCTTTGATGGCGTCGTCGTTTCCGGGTACGGGGAAATCGATCACGTCCGGGTCACAGTTGGTATCACAAATGGCTACAACAGGGATATCAAGAAGGTTTGCCTCGTGCACTGCGTTGCATTCCACCGTCGGGTCCACCACGTAGACCACGCCGGGAAGCTCGGTCATGTTCCGCAGGCCCTCCAGATTACGCTTAAGCTGCCGCAATCCTTTTTCCAGCTTAACCCGTTCCTTGAGAACCAGCCGGTCGAACTTACCCTCTTCAAAGTTAGTCTCCAGGGTCCCCATATGCATGATTCGCCGACGGATGGTTTGGAAGTTGGTCAGGGTGCCGCCAAGCCAACGGCGGTTTACGTAGTGCATCCCACAGCGCTTGGCTTCCTCCTCGATGGTCCCCTGCACCTGTTTCTTGGTGCCAACGAACAAGACGTCTTTACCAATGCTGGCCTGCTCCCGTACGAAGTTGTATGCTCGTTCGAAATTGGACAGGGTCTGACCCAAATCGATTATGTGAATACCCTTGCGCTCAGTGTAGATAAACCGAGCCATCTTGGGATTCCACTTACGGGTGCGGTGACCAAAGTGCACGCCACATTCCAGAAGTTCCTTCATGTTCAGGAGCGTCACTAATCCTCCTCCTCTCGCAGATTACATCTCCCGCTCGCCGGGGAAGTATAGCCGCCGAATAAAACCACCACAACGCATCCGGGCAGGTTTGGCCGCCGCCGAGCGCCCGGTTAAGATGGTCAAGCCATGGCCGAAGGACTGGATGAGGGAATCCGACCAATACCTAGGAACAAGGAAGCCGAGCAGGTACTACTGGGTTCGGCTATGCTCGAACCGCAGGAGGCGCTGCCGCGGGTCGCACCCAGACTACGCCCTGAGCACTTCTACTTCAACAGCCATCGAGAAATCTACAAAGCCATCCTGCACCTCTATGAAAGGGCCGACGCCCCCGACACCCTAGCCGTAGCCAACTACCTAGAGGAGCAGGGAAGGCTCGAACAAGTGGGCGGACGGGCATACCTCACAGAGCTCCTCTCCCGGGTGACCACAGTGGCCGCGCTGGATCACTATGTGGATATCGTAGAGGTGAAGGCCCTGCGCCGCGGACTGATCGACGGCGGGGCACGGATCTCCGAGCTCGGGTACAGAGAGGATATGGAACTGGAGAACGCTCTAGACCGGGCCGAGGAGCTCATCTACAAGCTCTCCAAGCGGGGCACCGCCCAAGAGTACTGGAGCCTGCGCGACTTCTTGCAGGACCATGTGGACGAGCTGGAGGAGCTGCACAAGGATCCCGAGCGACGGCCGGCGCGTTCCCTCTCTACAGGGTTCACCGAGTTCGACGCCCTGACCTCGGGCCTCCATCCTTCGAACCTAGTGGTACTGGCCGGAAGGCCAGGCACGGGAAAGACTTCACTGGCACTGGACATTGCTCGTCATGTCGCCATACGCCAGAGGAAGAACGTGGGTTTCTTCTCCATGGAGATGCCCAAAGAACAGATCCTGGAAAGGATTCTTTGCGCCGAAGCACGGGTTGATCTGCACCGGCTACGGTCCGGATACCTCCCAGCAGCCAAGTGGGGGCAGATCGCTGAGGCGGCGGGGCACATCAACGACACTGTGGTCCTGGTGGACGACACACCAGCGGCGCCGGTCTTGGCCATCCGGTCCAAGGCCCGCAGGATGAACTCCGAGTACGGACTAGGACTTATTGTCGTCGACTACCTCCAGCTGATAGACGCGGGGGTGCGCACCGACATCCGGGAGCAGGAGATCTCCTACATCTCGCGCTCACTAAAGGGGCTGGCCCGGGAGCTTGACGTGCCCGTGATTGCCTGTTCACAGCTGAACCGAGCCGTAGAGCGGCGGGAGACAAAACGCCCGCAGTTATCAGACTTGAGGGAATGCGTTGCTGGCGAGACCCTCGTGATCCTCGCCGACGGCAGGCGAGTCCCCATCGAGGACTTGGAAGGGAAGACTCCCGACGTCGTCGCGCTCGATCCTGAGGGGAAACTCTGTGTGTCAAGGGCCGAACAAGTTTGGAAAGTGGGGACGCGCCTTGTGTATTCTGTCCGCCTAGCAAGCGGCCGTAGTATCAGGGCGACCTCCGATCATCGGCTGCGGGCGTACAACGGGTGGCGAGCGGTATCCGACCTGGCTCCCGGCGACCGACTTGCCATTGCCAGGCGCCTGCCTGAGCCCCTGCAGGCGGATGAGTGGCCAGACGAATACGTTATCTTGTTGGCTCACCTTATCGGCGATGGTAGTTACATCCCCGGCAAGCCGCTCAGATACACGACAGGAAGTGAGGAAAACAGCCGCATAGTCGCTGAACTGGCGCGCCGAGCCTTCGGTGTTCGAGTCAACCGGCACGCCGGACGAGGAAACTGGCACCAGTTGGTATTCAGCGGAAACGGTAATCGGTGGCATCCCGCGGGTATCAACCGCTGGTTACGAGATCTAGGAGTCTTCGGCCAACGTTCGCACGAAAAGTGCATCCCGGACGCTATCTTCCGTCTGTCGAACCGGCAGGTCGCGCTGTTTTTCAAACACCTGTGGGCCGCCGACGGCACAATCTCAGCCCGTAAGGCTGGCCAGAGGGGAAGCAGCGCAATCCACCTCTCAACGTGCAGCCATGGGTTAGCAGCTGACGCAGCCAGCTTACTGCTACGACTGGGGATCGTGGCTCGACTTCAGAGTACAAGCGGTCCAAGAGGAAGGCCCTGGTACACGGTGCACGTCTCGGGGGGAGAAGCTCAGCGGCGCTTCCTGGATGCGGTGGGAGCGTTCGGACCACGGACTCAGCCTGCTGTCCTGTTGCAACGACGGCTCGCAACAAGCACGAACACCAACGTCGACACCCTGCCGCATGAGGCTTTCGATCACATTAAGCAACTGATGGAAGAACGAGGCATATCTCACAGGGAGATGGCACGCCTTCGCGGGACCTCGTATGGCGGGAGCGCGCACTTTCGCTTCGCCCCAAGCCGCCGCGTAGCACTCCAGTATGCAGAGCTTCTACAGGACGATGGCCTCCGTCGCCAAGCAAGGAGCGATATCTTCTGGGACAGGGTCGTGTCCGTCGAGCTGGAAGGAGAGGAGGAAGTATATGACCTGACGGTCCCGGGGCCGCACTGCTGGCTGGCCGACGGGATCGTGAGTCACAACTCGGGTGCTATCGAGCAGGATGCAGATGCGGTAGTTTTTATTTACCGACCCGACTTCTACCAGGAGCCCTCGCAGAACCCCCAGGTTGCGGACACGGAGATAATCGTAGCCAAGCAGCGCAACGGGCCCCTGGGGAAGTTCATCCTTCGCTTTCACAAGAGCTATGCCAGCTTCGCTTCACCGGCACGACAGCCAGAGGAGGTCCCGTTCTAAGCGGACTACAACCGACTCCATGTTTGGGGCACAATGGGGACCGAAAAGGAGGCATCGATGACACCGAAGGACCGCAAGTACACCAAGGACCATGAGTGGGTGCTGCAGGATGGCGATAAGGTCCTCGTGGGGATCACCGATCACGCCCAGAAGCAGCTCGGGGACATCGTGTTTGTGGAGCTACCTGAGCAGGGCGCCAAGGTGTCCCGGGGGGAAAAACTGGTTACGGTGGAGTCGGTGAAGGCGGTAGGCGAGGTGTTTGCCCCCGTGTCCGGCGAGGTAGTGGAGGTGAACGACGCCCTGGAGGCCAACCCGGACCTCATAAACAAGTCCCCCTACGAGGACGGCTGGACGGCGGGAATCCGTATGGACGATCCCAGTGAGCTGGAAGAGCTCCTGGACGCCGCCGAGTACGAGAAGCTGACCGAGGAGGGTTGATGGGCGAGTACATCCCGCACACTCCGGACGACATCAGCCGCATGCTGGAGACGATCGGCGTAGACGACGTGGAAGAGCTGTTCACCGATATCCCCCGCCAGCTGCGGCACGAAGGGCCGACCACGGGCCTCCCCCCGCGGGACGAAGCGTGGGTGCGGGGGTACATCCAAGAGCTGGCGGGGCGCTCCACGGGGACAAGCCTGATCCCTTTTCTCGGCGGGGGGCTGTACGACCATCATATTCCCTCGGTGGTCGGGCACGTCCTCTCCCGAGGGGAGCTGTTCACAGCCTACACCCCCTACCAGGCGGAGGTCTCTCAAGGAACGCTGACGTGGATGTTCGAGTTCCAGACGATGGTCTGCGAGCTCACGGCGATGGAGGTGGCCAACGCCTCGATGTACGACGGCGCCACCGCGCTGGCGGAGGCCGTGCTCTGCGCCCACCGAGCCAGGGGAGGGGAAACAGTGCTGGTAACCCACGCGCTCAGCCCCTGGGCGAGGAGCGTGCTGGACACTTACTGCTGGGGGGCCGGCCTTTCCCTGCAGGAGATCCCCTACGGCGCGGACGGAAAGCTGCGCGTGGGGGAAATCCCCAAAGACACGTGCGCCCTAGTGGCAGCTCAGCCGAACTACTTTGGCTGCGTGGAGGACCTGACGGGGCTTAAGGAAAGGCTGGGCAAGGCGATGCTCATCGTGAGCGCCAACCCAACGGCTTTGGCCGTGCTGGAGCCACCGGGCGCCTTTGGCGCGGACTTCGTCGTGGGGGAGGGGCAACCGTTGGGGATTCCGTTCGGCTTCGGAGGACCGCTTCTGGGATTGTTCGCCGCCCGCAGCGAGCACCTGCGGCGGATGCCGGGGCGGGTGTCCGGCCGCACGGTGGACGCCGACGGGAATGACGGCTACGTGATGGCTCTGCAGACCCGCGAGCAGCACATCCGCCGGGAGAAGGCCACCTCCAACATCTGCACCAACTCGGCCCTGTGCGCCCTGGCCGCCACCGTGTACCTGGCAGCGTTGGGGCCGGAGGGCTTGAGAAACGTGGCGCTCACCTGCTTGGAACAGGCCCACGAGCTCGCCAAGCGCCTGGCGGAGCTTCCGGGCTACGAGCTTGCCTTCGACGGGCCATTCTTCCACGAGTTCGCCCTGCGCTGCCCGGACGCCGAAGACGCCGCAAGGCGCCTGGAGCAGGCGGGCATAGCTGTACTGCCGCCAAGCGCGCTTCAGCCGGCGGGGCTCTCGGGAGCTATCGGGGTGGCGGTAACAGAACGGCGAACAGAGGAGGAGCTGGACCGTTTCGTCGCCGCACTGGAAGGGGGGAAGTGACCTTGGGCACCGTTTACGATAAAGGCGCGCCCGGCCGGCGCGCCGCAAGCATACCAGTTCCGAAGAGGGACGCAGAAGAGCTCCTTTCCCTGGTCCCAGAGGAGTCTCGCCGAAAGCGTGCTCCACACCTCCCACAAGTATCCCAGCCGGAACTCGTGCGACATTACACAGCGCTTTCGCGTCTAAACTACGGGGTGGACAGCGGTTTTTATCCTTTGGGAAGCTGCACGATGAAGTACAACCCGAAGGTCAACGAGGACCTGGCTAGTCTGCCCGGATTCACCGGGCTTCATCCTGCGCTTCCCGAAGAGGCGGTGCAGGGAGCACTGGCAGTCCTGTGGGAGCTCGGAGAACTCCTAAAGAGGATCGCCGGTATGCCG
>JAWOCQ010000007.1:0-17262 GCA_046483725.1 Candidatus Bipolaricaulota bacterium | reverse complement strand
GGCTGCACCATGAGCCCGTAGGCATACGAGCCCTGGCTGGCGTCGGAAAACGGGGCCGGCACGTGGGGCAGGCTCACCCGAGGGGCGACCATTTGTTGATACGTTTCCCGGCTGATCAGGGGGCTCCCCTCGCGGAGGTACACGCCAAGGTACTTGACCATGTCCAGAGCGCTACTGGCCAGGCCGCCATCGCTTCCGATGGGAATGGGGAGAACCTTGCCTGCCTTGGGCTGTCCTTCGCTGGGAATGATGTAAGGAACGGCAAGCTCCGGTCCCAGGTCTTCGCCTAGAAAACCGGTTTCTTGTAGCTCGAGCGGATCGAGGATCTCCGCTCGCACGTAGTCGGCGAACGAGAGGCCGGTGAGCTGTTCGATGATCCCGCCCAAAATGATGTAGCCCTCGTTCAGATACAGCCACCGCTCGCCGGGACGGGCCTCCACCCAGTCCTCGGCATCGTTCAGCCAGTCCACGAAGTCCTCTATAGCCGAAAGCGCGGTGTACCTTCCGCCCGTGCCTTGCCCCGAGCGGATATCGCCTTCGGCGTAGCCCAGCGCGGGGATCCCCGAGCTGTGGGTGAGGAGGTGCCAGATGCGGATCGGCTCCCCGTAGGGCTGGACTTGGAGCGGTAGAAAACGGTCCACTCGGTCATCCAGCGAGAGCTCTCCTTCCTCGGCCAGCTTGAGGATAGAAAGCGCAGCGAACGACTTGGAGATGCTCCCGATCCCGTACACGGTGTGCGGGGAGGCCGGCAACCGCCGCGAAAGGTCGCGAAAGCCAAACGCCCTTGTGTGCAAAACCTCTTCCCGTCGGACCACGGCCATACTTAGGCCTGGCAGCCGGGTGCGCCTCATCCGCTCGCGTACGACCTCGTCCAGGACCTTCCAGTCAGGCATCCCCCACCTCCTCGCCCAGTCGATAGGTCTTCTCCTCCACAAGCCAGTCCTCGTGCAGCGGGCCAAAGCCAAACCCCGGCGCGTCCGGCTGCAGAAGCACCTGCTCACCATCTTCGATCTCCGTGGGGCCTTCTTTGACCAGCTTGGCTTCGGGGCGCTCGGCAAGATCGAGATCACGATACACGACGTTGCCTTCGGCGATGGCAAAGTGGATCGCCGCCGTGGCCGAGATGTTCGACTCGACCATGCCGCCGATCATGTTGGGGATGTTCGCCGCGCGGCAGATGACGGCTATCTCCCGCGCCCGCCACAGTCCACCGGCCTTCATGAGCTTGATATTCACGTAGTCGGCCGCGCCGGCGCGGATCACCCGCAGGGCGTCCTCCGGAGAGTGGGCCGCCTCATCGGCCATCACCGGGATCGGCGAATGCACCCGCACGCGGGCCAGGCCTTCGATGTCCTCAGCGGCCACCGGCTGCTCGGCCAGCTGCACGTCGCACTCGCTCATCGCCGCCAGGGCCCAGATGGCCTGGGGCACGGTCCAGCCTTGGTTGGCATCGATGCGAATGGCCACATCGTCGCCCACGGCCTCGCGGATGACCCACACCCTGGCGACGTCCATCTCCGGGTCCCCGCCCACCTTGACTTTGATCGTGCTGAAGCCCTGATCGACCAGCTCCTTGGCCACGGCAGCCATCGTCCGGGGGTCGTCCATCCCCACGGTGAAGTCGGTCTCCACCCGCTCGGTACGGTGCCCGCCGAGCATGCGCCACACGGGCTCACCGGTGATGTTCCCCACAAGATCGTGCAGGGCAATATCCACGGCCGCCTTGGCTGCCGACTGGCCTACCATTTCTTGGTCCATTTGCTCAACGAGGTAGCCGATGCGCCGGGGATCCTCGCCCAGCACGACCGGCAACAGCGCATCCAACGCCGCCAGGGTCGTTCCCGGGGTGGAGCCAAGGATCATCGGGCTCGGCGAGGCCTCGCCCCAGCCCTCGTGGCCGTCTTCGGTGCGCAGCCGGAGGATAATCTCTTCCACATGGTTGGTGGCACCCAGCGCGATACGGAACGCCTTCTTCAATGTGAAAGGAAACCGAAACAGCTGTCCCTCTACAACTCTGATCTTCCCCATGGGCCCATGTTAGCGTGCAATGGGGTAACGGGGACAGCCCCACTGGGGCTACCTATGGGGACTGTCTCTATCACGGCTCGGCTCGTTGGCGCTTCACAGGCAACTGCCGCGGCAGACGGTTGGCCCTCCTACCTCGATGTAAACGACATAGGAACAGTGAGGCTGAATCCATGTCGCTCGTTATAGTCCACGGCCATATCGTAGCTGTGAAAGCCGCTGTACACGGCCCAGCCAAGCTGGACGGCCCCGATTGCCGACCAGACCAGCCCCGGCATGGGAGTTATCATCGCAAGGTAACTGCCAGCGATGGGGATAGCTATACCCACACCGAAGTGAACCAATCCTGTTTCCAGCTCACCCTGAAGCGCCTGTCCCAGCCCCGGGACGAAGAACGATGCCAAGCCGTATAGGAGCGGCTCTCGTTCCTGCGCCTGTTGCGCCATACCCGTCATCCCCACTGCTCCCAGGAGTCCTGCAACCAAAACCACAACCAGAATCGTCCTTCCCATGCATATCACTCCCTTCTGGCCCCAGTATACATGGGCAAAGCCTCTGTGTTAAGTCCTGTTCAATGCCACACCCCTCAGGACCCGGCGAGCTGACTCACAGCTTGTTACCTCCCCATGCCTAGCAAAGCTACGCCACCCACGATCAGGAGGACGCCAGCTATGTTCTCCCAGTGAACGGGCTCTCCCTCCAGGAAATGCCCCAGTACCAACATCGCGATGTAGCTCATACTGATCATGGGATAGGCAATTGACAAGCGAACCCTTGGCAGCAACCATAGCCACAGACCCGCCCCTGCGATGAAACCCACAGCTGCGACCCACAAGTAGGGGGACCGCACCGAAACGGCGATTCGTTGCTGCAAACCGCCTGGCACGCCCAAGAAGATCACCAGGAACCTTCGCAAGAAGATTTGCGTCAACGCCAACACCGTGCTGAAAACTGCCATAAGGCCAACTAGACGGAAGAACCCCAGGCTCATACGCGACTCCCCCTCACTTGGCCAGGAGCCAGTCTCCGTACGTCTTCACTCATCGCGGCGTCTCCTGTATGTCCAGAACGAGCGCCTGGAGCACGAGCTGGAAGCCCAAGACCAGAGGAAGCACGGCCAACAACACTGCGGCTGTGCTGCTTTGCCCCACGGCCAGGCTACTCCTAATCCAAAGGTAGAGGCCGAATCCTCCTCCCCATAGCAATAGCAGGGAGCCGATTCCCAGGAAGAGCGCAATAGGAGACAACTCTCGCAGCACGTACTTCTGGTGGACGCGGTGCAAGAATCTGCGGAAGAACAGAACCGGGAAGGTGAGAATTACTGTAGCGGTCCCCATGTTGGATTCCTCCTTACCATACACGGCCGGCATGGGCACGTCCTTCACCCGCGCACCGCGGATGTTGAGTTGAACCAGCATGTCATTTTCGAAGAAGTAGCGGCGGTGCAAGCGATCAAGGTCTATGGTCTCCAAGCACCCTGCGGAGATGGCCGTGAACCCATTTTGGGGATCGACAAGATGCCAGTATCCGGAAGCCAACTTGGTAAGAAATGTCGATGCCAAATTGCTGGCCACCCGAAGCCACGGCATCGGTTCCAACGCCGCTGTATGACCGTGGAAACGGTTTCCTTTGGCGTAATCGTATCCGTCTTCCATAATCGGCTGTAGTAGATCTTGGAGGCGATGCAACGGCATCTGCCCGTCGCCATCTACCTTCACGACGACATCGTATCCCGACTCAAGGGCTCTTCGGTACCCGCGAATCACAGACCCACCAACACCCACGTTCTCATCGTTCACCAGGAGCACAACGCGCTCATCGGCTGCCTCACGAACGCGCTGGGCCGTGGCATCACTGCTGGCGTCATCAACCACAACGATCAGATCAACGAACGCAGGCACAGACGCGATGACCTGCCCGATGAAGGACTCTTCGTTGTGTGCAGGGACCACAACGGCGATTTGCTTCCCCAAATACATCTTTTCTGGTCCCCCCATTCATCAAGCCAACAGCCCAGCAAGCCAATTGTACGACTGTACACCAGCATACGTCCCCATGCCCGGCCGAAGGTTCTCTCACACGCGGCGGGCATGAGCCGTAGGCACAGTTTGCCCTTCAGTGCCCCAAGCTGAGGGACGCATGTCTCTCAAGCCTCCTCCGCAGCTTCATCTGTCAAGGTCCGACGCCCTGGGCACGCCCCAGGGAACACCTCCGGGGCTCGTTGTAAGCCGTGAGCCATGATGCTAAGCTGCGTTGCGACGGCGGAGGGCGAGTATGTGGAATGGGCTGAGGGTAGTGTCGCAGCTCCTTAGGGGACGACGGAAATTGTATCAGTACTACACCAATGTCACCTGGAGGACCTGCGAGGAGTGTTTGACGTGGCACGGCCGAATCCGGCCGGTTCCCGAAGCCTTCCCCAAGCCGCAGGACGGCTGCCCTCGGCATCTCCTCCCCTTTCCGGTGCACCGACTAGGCGACTACCGAGCCATGAGCAAGCAGATGGCGGAGCTGGCGCGAAGGGAACGCGAGCGACGATCCTGGTTTCAGCAGGCGGAGGAGATCCTCGATTCGGACCCTCAAGCGGCGCTCCGGCTGCTGCAGGAGGCCGGTCGTGTTGATGTCTACCTCCCGGAGGTGGAGCGGCTGGCCCGGCGGCACCGGGAGCTTTTGGGCGAGGACACGGAATTGCGGGAGTCGCTGACAGCGACGCTTGTGGAGGCCTGGCGGGAGAAGTTCGCCCTGCCGCACTATGAGCGGATGCCAGAGCGAATGAGGCAAGAGCATGAACAGCAAGGAGCGCGCTACATCCGCCAGATCCTGGACCTGTAGTGAAAGCGCCCGGTCCCGGGCTACAACGCTTCTGGTACTCGTAATTCTGTTGTATCCGGGGATTAGGTCGGTCCCGCCTCCCGCTCCCGCGGTACCGGATCCAGGGCCGGTGACCGTACCGCAAGTGTTCAAAGCTACGAGGAGGAGAGGGAAAGTCATATAGCCTATGCTTTCACAGGTCCTGCGGGAACTTGAGGAAGAGCCAGATCGTGTGTACGAGATCACCGTGAACGGTAACAGCATGGACCTCAGGATGGCCGATGAGCTTCCCTGAGGTTAGCGCAGAGAGAGCCAGGCTGAGTACGGCTCGTCACCCGCCTTCTTCGCCCGGCAACACCAGTTGCGAGGCATCGATCAACCGTTCGGTGTGGACAGACTCAATCGACAGAACGCCGCCGGGTAGATGAACAAAGCCTGGACCACGCTTCAGTTCGTACGCACCCAGATGGGCTATAGCCCCTGAAACAACGACCCGGAAAGCGTTCCCGGCGTTGGCTACCCATAGAGGACCGCTAAGTGAATCGCGCCGATGGGCAGCGAGGGCCATCACCCGGGGCAGGGAGCTCTCGTCCTCTAGGAGACTGCTATTCGTGCTCGTAGCCACAGTTAAGGGTGCCCAAAGGGGATTTACATCCGTAAGGGTGGTCCCGCAAACAGTCCGTGGAGGCAATTGTATGCTAAACCGATTTGTCGCATCATAACAAACACTGTACCATAGCGCTTGGCACAAGAGACAGGAGCTTCTGAAGGGGCTATACATGGGTATTCCAGTGGGGGACCTGAAGCACTCCCGAGTTGCCGCGGCCGACCGCCACCGTCAGCAGGCAAGCCCGCATAAGAGCGAGTTGTGCACCAGGAAGGGGGCGCTCACCCTGAAGGTCTTCGAGGACTTGCCGGAGTTCCCCAAACAGCAAGCCCCCGGAGCAGAACGTGCAGCGCTTGCTGAACACTCTCAGGAGCTGGAACGGATATGAGAGGCGCTTTCGCCACCATGCGATCGCGCCTGTTCCTGCTCGTTGGGATGGCTATCCTTCCCGCTTTGGGCCTTCTCCTCTGGTCGGGGACGGCCAACCTTGCTGAGGCCAAACGCACAGCAGAACGGAACCTACAGATCACCGCGGAGCTAGCGGTGGCCGAGCACGCGCTTCTCGTGGAGATGACCCGCCAGTACTTGCTGGCCCTGGCTCAACTTCCAGCGGTGCGGGAGGGCCGGCCTAACGAGTGTTCGGCCCTCTTCGCGGACATGCTGAGGGAGCAAGAGATGTACACTAATGTTGGGGTGGTAGGGCTGGAGGGTGTTCCCTGGTGTAGTGCGGTTCCGGTGACCGGCGTGACGACTTTCGCCGACCGAGCGTGGTTCCAAGAGGCCCTGCGCACCGAGGATTTCGTGTTCGGAGGTTATGCACTGGGACGGATTGTGGAGGTCCCCCTCGCAGCGTATGGCCATCCGGTCTTGGATGACTCTGGAGACGTGAACGGGGTCGTCTTCGCCGGAATGGATCTCTCCTGGGTCCACGAGTTGCTGGAGAAGCCCCCCTTGCCCGACGGGGCCGTGCTCACTGTGGTGGACGGCGCCGGGTATGTCCTCGCCCGATCAGAGGACCCGGATGACTGGGTAGGAAGACTTTGCCCTGTGGCTGAAATGCTCGATCTTGACCCGAGGAATGCAGAGCCGGAGATACTAGAGACAGAGAACCCGGACGGGATTCGCTCCCTGTACGTCGCTGCGCCATTTGCCTCCGGTCCAGAGGGACAAGCACATGTTTACGTGGAGCTTCCGGCGGCCGTCGCCTACGCGGTCGCCAACCGCACCCTGCTCAGGAACATCATCGTTCTCGGACTCATTGCGGCGTCCTGTCTGGGGGTCGCGTGGTGGTTCGGTGACCTTCTCATCCGCAGGCCTGTGCGCAAGCTTCAGGGCGCAGCTTCCCGGCTTGGCGCGGGGGATTTGAGCGTCCGTAGCGGACTTTTCCATGGCCGTAGCGAGCTTGGGCAGCTGGCCCATGCCATCGACAAGGCAGCCGAAGCCCTAGAGGAGCAGGACCTGGCGCGGAGGGCAACTGAGGAGCGCCTTGCCCACCTGGTCGAGAAGAGCCCGGTGGTCCTGTACAGCCTGGACCCTGCGAACATGTCGCTCACGTGGGTCAGCCCAAACGTCCGCGAGTTCTCGGGCTTTGAGCCCGACGAGGTCCTCCACCCTGAGTGGTGGTACGAGCACCTCCACCCCGACGACAAGGAGCACACCCTTACCCAGCTCTCAGAGATCGTGGAGGAGGGGCACGGGGTGCTCGAGTACCGATTGGCTCGGAAGGATGGAACGTGGAGCTGGACGCGGGACGAGCTTCGCGTGGTCGGCGATGAAGGAGGCAGCCCCCGCGAGATCATCGGGTCATGGGTCGAGGTCAGCGAGCGCAAAGAAGCCGAGCAGAGAGTCGCTGCACAGCTCGCAACCCTCCGCGCTCTCTACGACGGAGCCCGGCGACTGACTGCGACCCATGAGGAAAGTGCCGTTGCCAAGGAAGTCTGCCGAACGTGTGTGGAAGTCTTCGGGCTCTCGTTGGCGTGGGTGGGGACCGTCGAGAGGGACGGCCGGATGAGAGTGCTCGCCCAGTCTCCAACGGAACACCCGCATCCCCAGGAGTTCCGCGAGCGTCGGGATCAGATACCTCAAAGCCAACACACCACCAATCGTGCCGTGCGCAACAGGGTTCCCCATGTGGCGAACGACATACTCTCCGATCCAATCTCTGAAGCGTGGCGTCAGGAAGCTGAGAAACACGGCATCCGGTCCACGGCCTCCTTTCCCTTGGCAAGCCGGGAGCGCGTGCTCACAACGTTGAACCTCTACAGCGGAACTCCGGGTTTCTTCACCTCGGAGAGGCTGCAGATGTTCCAGGCCCTGGCCAATCAGGCTGCCGGGGCGCTGCAGAATGCAAGGCTCCTTGCCGAAACAAGGCGGCGATCGAGCCATCTGCAGGTCTTGCGGAACATCGACCTTGCCATCACCGGGAGCCTGGATCCTCGGATCACTCTGCGGGTACTGCTAGAGGAGGTCACCCATCAGCTTGAGGTCGACGCGGCAGCCGTGTTCCTCCTCAACCCACACTCCATGACGCTCCAAGGCGCTGGAGCCAGCGGCTTTCGAGATGACAAGGCCGTGGAAGGATTGGACGTTGCGCTATCCACAGGCTTCGCCGGCCAGGCAGCTGCGGAGCGCCGGGTGGTCGAGGTCGCGGACGTCGACGAAGCCGAGATCCGCCCGGGACTTGGCCGAGACCGACTGCTCACTGAGGGCTTTGTCTCCCTGTACGCTGCGCCGATGATTGCCAAGGGCCGGGTCCTTGGGGTCCTGGAGACCTTCCACCGCACACCTCGCGAGGGAGACAGCGAGTGGTTGGGCTTGCTCGAGGCTTTGGCAGGTCAGGCAGCCATCGCAGTGGACAACGCACGGCTGTTTGCGGATCTGGAGCAGTCCAGCATGGAACTCCGCCTTGCCTACGATACCACTATCGAGGCTATAGCTCGGACTCTGGAATGCCGGGACATCGAAACAAAGGGCCACTCCCGGCGCGGCGCGGAGCTCACTCTAGAGTTGGCGCGAAGGCTGGGGATGCAGGAAGATGAGCTCGTCCACGCACGCCGCGGCGTACTCCTCCACGACATTGGCAAGCTAGGGGTTCCTGACCGTATTCTCTTCAAGCCTGGAAAGCTCACGGAGGAGGAGTGGGCAGTCATGCGCCAACACCCAGAGTACGCCTACGAGATGCTCTCCCCTATCGCCTACCTGAGGCCGGCTCTGGACATCCCTTACTCTCATCACGAGCGATGGGACGGGAAGGGTTACCCCCGCGGCTTAAGGGGCGAGGACATCCCTCTTGCAGCTCGGATCTTCGCTGTGGTGGACGCCTGGGACGCCATGCGCAGCGACCGGCCCTACCGGAAGGCCCTCTCGGTGGAGGAGGCCTTGGGGGAGATCGAAAAGGGCGCGGGGACACAGTTCGACCCGCGGGTAGTGGAGGCGTTCCTCGAGGTCGTGGGTACCGAAGGCGATAACGGTGCTTAAGTCGTCCGGGATCCGGCGGAACCAAGGAGAGGACAGCAAAAGGGTCTCGAGAAGCCCCGCCGAAGATGGTTACTCAACAAGGCTCGTCGGACAAAGCGGAGAACAGCTCTGCATTACCGGCGCTGGCTACCCATAGAGGGCTATTTTCAAACCCCCCATTGCCTCATAAGCCCCGATGAGATCAGTACAAGCGCAACCCTGTGAGGAAGCCTGTGAGGCATGGACCGGTTTGGCCGGATCAGAGTCAACCACACTCTCCACGGCGCGGTTCATCGTCTGCTCCGCTCCGGCCCCGCGCAGGGTCAGGCTTGCTTCGATTGCGATGTGCTCTTCTCACTCCCCTTCCGCTTGGCGCTCAACTACCAAGACCTTCCCCTCAACGCACAGCTCAATACCATGCCGATAAGCTCAAGCAGAGAAACCGGGACGTGAGGCGGCAATTACACTCCCAGATCACGGCGGTTGAAAGCCACAAGGGCAACGACTATGGCCACCACGGAGATGCCGGCCAGCGCTCCGAGGCCGGGAAGATGCCAGCCGGTAGATAAGGGGTCACTTCCCATGTACCAGGAGATCGGGGATATCACCTCAAGCCAATGGCCCCACGTCACCAATGGGGCGACAGCATCGGCGATGAACGAGGCCACTGCCAAGCCGGCGGCAGTTCCCGCTGCGATCCTGTATCGGCCCATCGCTGCGCCAACAGCCAGTGCGATCAGGCCAAACCCGAGCACAAGCAGAAAAAGCCCCGTTGCCGTAGCCATCACGGCCGACAAGGTTATTTCCAGGGCCAAGGCGGTGACCATGACCATGGTGACGGCGGCCACTACAGCCACCAGCAGCGCAGAGCTTACGGCCAAGGCCCCCATCCGCTGCCCGAGCACCGCTCGCCGGGCTACAGGGTGTGCCAACTCGAGCTCTAGGGTCCCGTTCTCCTCCTCGCCGGCTATCAGCCGGGCACCGGCGGAAATTGCAAATACGAGAAGCAATGCCAGGCCGCACATCCCGTATACGGCCGCTTGAAGGTAGCCGGCGGCACTGGCCATGGCATCGAATCCGAAGGCAATCACCAGGCTCTCCGGCATGCTGCTGACGAGCTCTTGCATAACCTCCCCGCCACCCATCGCGGGCCAGAAGCCGGCGTAGATCGCGGGGACTGCGGCGAGAGCGGCTGCCCAGCCGAGCAATGACCATCGCCAGCTGCGCATGACTCCTGCAAAGATAGGAAGCCTCTTACCGAGCATCGGCCGCCTCCTGCTCATTTGGGACGCGGTAGTAATCCAGGAACAGTTCCTCAAGCGTACGCAGCTGCGCCGACCAGGCCACCACATGGTGCCGAGCAGCAGCTTTAAGCAGGGCATCCGGTTCGCCGAACAGAAGACAGGTTAGAGTAAGATCCTTCACGGCCGCGTCTTTCACTCCGGGGATCCCGCGGAACTCCTCGACAGCCACGGGTTCGGCAAACCGAATCTCGACGTTCTGCCCCGCGCGGTGGCGCAGTGTGCGGACGTCCTCTGTGTCGACGATCCGTCCCTGACGGATGACTGCCACTCGGCCGGCAACGGCTTCCACCTCGGAGAGGACATGGGACGACATGAACACTGTGGCACCCGCGCCTTGAGCTTCCAGAACAAGATCAAGGAGTTCACGCTGCAGCAACGGGTCGAGACCGCCTGACGGCTCGTCGAGGATCAACAGCTCAGGTTCGTGGATGAACGCCTGTACGATACCTATCTTCTGCTTGTTGCCCTCGGATAGGGTGCGGATAGGTCTGTCCAACTCCTTCAAGCCAAATCGCCGGGCCAGAGGCTTGATGCGCTCCGCACCGCTCCCATTCCGCAGGCCCGCGTAGTAGCCAAGCAGTTCGCGTGCAGTGGCCTGCTCGCTGAGTCTGAGCTCGCCGGGCAGATATCCTATGCGGCGGCGGAGCTCAGAGCCGCCTTCGGCAGGGGCGAGGCCTAACACCTCAGCCTTACCGGCTGTCGGCCGCAGAAGGTCGAGCAGTATACGGATGGCAGTCGTCTTGCCAGCGCCGTTGGGCCCAACGAAGCCGAATACCTCTCCCCGATGGACCTCCAGGTCGACACCATCGAGTGCCCGGACGGCGCCATAATCCTTGACCAGCCCTTCCGTACGGAGGACGACATCCGCACGGACTTCGGCCTGGCGAACGGATTTGCTGGCCATCGCGCTACCTCCTATCACTACCACGACTGGCGAATATGGTAGGGATAAGCTGGCCTCGTTCTCGCGGCGCGCCTCGAGACCCTCACCTGACTTTCTCCTCCCCTGCGGTGTATCCTACATGTCCACATGCACGATAGGCAATGCGGATTTGCCAATGTCCCCCTACCTGCGCGGCCGCCAGCGGAGCTACCGCATTGCGCGGGAGATCGGGCAAGCCTTTCAACATACCGAGTGCCAGCCGCGTTCACACAGAGTACTGGTCACGAAGCTCACTCAACACACGCGACGGCCCCACAACTCCGGAAATGCCGACTCCTTATGCACACAGGCGGTGCCCAGACCGACAGCTAGACGGTCCGTGCCTGCTTTCACATGGAATGCCATACAGGGAAAACAGTTCGCTCTTGGCCACTTGGTATATAGGGAGGAAATCCGCTGTCAACAGCGCCTCAATTGCCTCCCCGCGGCGCACAGCAAGGTGCGACTACCGATGATAGTTGGCGCTCCTCGAAGCACACTGTAGAATCCAAGCGCTCATAATCCCCTCGGCCAGGCCGGGGATGCCGCGCCACCCGCTGGGTGGCGCGGGTTTTGAGAGGGGCGCTTGGAACTTGGACCAGAGACGGGTCATCTGTTTCGTTGATGGTTTCAACGTCTACCACGCCGTTATGGCCAAAGACCGCAGCCGTGCAAAGCCACCTGTCGCGAGGAATACCGAACCCACAAGGAGAAGCGCACCGACGTCAACATCGCGCTTCAGATACTTCATCTTGCGTACCGTGGCGAGTACGACAAAGCTGTGCTCATCTCAGGCCACAGTGACCTCGTGCCGGTAGTGAGGGACGCTAGAGTCGTCCTCCCAGACGCCCCAATCATGGTCGTCGCTCCAATCGGACGCACCGCGAAAGCTCTCTGGAATGCCGCCAATTACAGAAGGGACATGAAGAAAGCCGACCTCAGGGCCAGCCTCCTGCCTCATCGGGTAGGGCTGAAGAGCGGTCGCGTGGTCGAGTGTGCGAAGGAATGGCTCTGAGGGACACTATCTCCCAGCACCTTTAGGCACACTATCTGGGTTCCGCTTCGGTGGATCAGTATCGCTGTCCTGGCACAGGGCCCGCGATTATCTAGGTGAGGACGGCTTCAGCCGTTCGAATCCTCTGAGCCCCTAGTCACTGAGATGCTCAATGGAAGGGGATATAAGCGCTGGCTACCCATAGAGGACTACTTTCGAAGGCCCCACGGGCTCGTAATCCCTGATGAGATCAGCACAAACGCAACCCTGTGAGGAAGGCTGTTAGGTAACAAGCCGTGCCTCCCTCTCGGGGTACGCAACCGCCTCACACGGTGGCCCGAAGCTTACGGGTGCTGGTGTGTTCAGCGCAGCACCAAACGGCGCTACGCGGGCCGAAAGCGTGCTACACTGGCTCTGTCAGGCGCAACTTGGAGGCTTCAGGGCATGACGGCTGAGCCGAATAGGAAATGTCGGAATACGGAGGGTTCCATGGAAGAGAAGAAGCGCAGCCTGTACCGGAGCCGCAGCGATGCGATCCTCGGCGGGGTATGCGGCGGGCTGGGGGCGTACCTCGGTGTCGACGCCAACATCGTCCGCCTTGTGTTCCTCCTCCTTCTCCTGGCGAGCGGCGCAGGGCTCATCGTGTACCTCGCCCTGTGGCTGCTCCTCCCCCAGGAGGGTGCACCCGAGGTGTCCTCGCCCGAGCAGAGGATCGAGGATGGAGCGCAGGAGATCGCGGACAAAGCACGTGAAATCGGCGACCGTGTCGGCCACACCGACCGGGCGGGCGACGCCTGGGTTGCGCCAGCCATCGGAATCGCACTTGTGGTCATCGGCGCGATCGTGCTCCTTCATAACCTGGGGATACCGGCCTTGTGGTGGATGCGGTGGCGTGTCATCTGGCCTGCGGTTCTGATCCTGATCGGGCTGGCCCTGCTCCTTCAGCGGGGCCGAAGGGGGTAGTGCCATGCGCACGCGCGGCCTTCTGTTCCCGGTGGTGCTCGTCACGCTGGGAATTCTCTTTCTCCTGCGCAACCTGGGTGTGCTGGACTGGAACCTCGGCGACATCCTGCGCGCTTGGTGGCCAGTACTGGTCATCCTTTTGGGGCTCGACCTCCTCCTCGGCCGCAGGCTGTGGAGCACAGTCGGCGTGCTCTTTGTGCTGGCAGCTATAGGCATCGGAGCGTTTTTCTGGATCCAGTCAAGCACTCATGCCGGGTTGGGAACGAGGATCGAGGGGTTCTCGGTGCCCTTGGGAGACGCACCGGCGGCGGAGGTGGCTCTGGGCTCCGAACGACCTTGGAGGTTGCACTTTGCCCCTGGCCAGGATCCGGAGGCGCTTGTCCAAGGGACGGCCACCCTGGGCTGGGGCGAGGCGCTCCGTGAGATGGTCACGATCGAGGCTTCAGGCACCCAAGTCTCCCTGCGGGCGCGTGGGGCTTCCGAGATCGCGTGGCCGCACCATCGCCGGGAGTTCGCCTGGCAGGTCTTCCTGACACCGACCGTCCCGCTTCGGTTGACGGTAGAGGCAGCAGGAGGTCACACGGAACTCGACCTTTCTGCCCTTCGAGTCACGAACCTCCATCTCGCACTGGGAGGCGGAGAGGGCGCCGTGTCCTTGCCCGTCGCCACGTCGCTTCGTGGCTCGGTCGACGCCGAGCGTGGACACCTCACGGTGCGCGTCCGCCCCCCGACCGCCCTCCGCCTTCGCCTCGACGGGGTGCCCGAGGAGATTCGCGTGCCCGAGAGCTTCCTCCCCACCCAGGACGGCTGGAAGGCGCCCGGCTACGCCGATGCTGCGGTGACGGCAGATCTCACCGTTCGGGCCCGAGAGGCGATCGTGGTCATCGAGGAGGAGATATGAGCCGTAGTGGACCGGAGGCATCAGGGCATGACGGCTGTGCCAAATGGGAAATGTCGGGCTAGAGCCGCACTGACTGAAGATGCTACCAACCAGGAGGATGGGCTGTGAGCCCCGCAGAACTTGTCCGCGCGCAGCTTGAACTCGAGTGCATCGGTGTCGATGCGGAACGAACCCTCTATCGCATCCCGGGGGAGAACCCTGACGATATTCATCGCGTCTTCCTTGTGCTCCATTCCGAGGGCACCGAGCTCTTTGTAAGACACGATGTGGATCCAAGCGTGGCCGTGCAGCTGCGCAGAACTCGGGCAGCCATCTGGTGGCGTGACCCTACAGGGATAGCTCGCCTGCTCTACGGATCCGACGGCCTGCCGGTAGGCGCATGGCGGGGCAGCACCTACTGCTTTACAACGCCCTATCCAACGGACGCATTCCCGTCCGTGACAGCAACCCCTGACGGCAGGTTTGTTGTATGGCTCGAGGGCATCGAGGTGTCCTGGGCGTGGTCGGCGCGCGCAAACACCCGCTGTGCCGAACTGGCAACCGAGACCGCCGAGGCCTTCCGGCGCCGCGGGTTTGCGATCCAGGTCTGTCGGGCCTGGGCCAACACACAACTCGCGCAAGGTCGGATCCCTTTCTACAGTCATCGCTCCGACAACGTGCCATCGGCAAAGCTGGCCCGTGCGTTGGGGGTGTCCCACTTCATGGACTGTGTGAGCTTTCCTTGAAGCGAGGCCGTGCGCCGGCTCAATGCGCTGCCGCTCAGCCGTCAGCGCGGCGCCGTGCGCACTGAGATGGCCGTCAGCCGCCGCCGGGGTGAGCGATGAGGACATCAAAGCCCTGCAGAGCCTCAGCTCCGTTATGACAGCTTGACAGCATACTGTCGTGCTGGCATTTGGCGGCGGGAGGGATCCGTGCTCGGCGAGAGGCCTCCGGAGGGACCGACAGCAGTGCCAACAGCAACACGCCGGCCGAAGAGCTGCTACACTGGCTTTGTCAGGCGCAGTCGAGAGGCTTCAGGGCATGAGCGCTGAGCCAAATGGGAAACCTCGGGCTACACTGATCTTACTGAACGCACCAGGGAGCTTCGTTAGAGTCCACGGACGTGGTGTACAAAGGTGTGGGGAGTGAAAGGCGCAATCCACGCCTTGATCACCGGCTGGAGTTCGAATCCTCTCGGCCCCCGCTCGTCAAACGGCAGAATGGAAGGCTCTTTCTGGCGCTGGCTAGGGCGGGAGGATTCGAACCTCCGATCACGGGTCCAAAGCCCGTTGCCTTACCACTTGGCTACGCCCTAGTTCCCTCTAGCTTAGCCAGAGCCTTTGCGTCTCACAACCCATGAGTCTCCCGCCGGTTCAGTTGAAAGCCCTCATCAAATAAGCGCCGGCACGCCTCTACCACATCAGCGTCCTACAACGTGCCAGCTCGGCAGCTTCTCTCTCCTCACCCAGCAGCTCCTCCGGAGGAACATAATAGACGTTGTCGTATACCTCAGTGCCAATCACCGCGATAGGGTGGGTGCGCAGGACATCGAGCAGCACCTCAGGGGAGAACCGACGCCGGTCGTATTGACACAGGCCGATGCAGGCACTTCCCGGAAGGAACTGATTGAGCATCACTTCGTACTCGATCAGCCGCTCGGAACCAGGGAGGCCCCGCAGCGCCCAGCTCATCTCGCCGGTCACCCGCAGGGCGGCATATCCTTCCTCCCGGGCGCGCTCGGTCTCCTGACGGAGTAGGGCGATCATCCGTTCGGGGTCGAACTCCCCTTCGGATGGGTATGATTCGTCCCGCGTGAGGAACACAAGCTGGCCGCGGCGCTCAGCATCCTTCACCTCAGCGTCGGGGAGGTAGCCATGCACCTGGTGGGCGGTGTGCGCGTCCACTCCACGCCATCTTTTTTCCTTGCACCCGCGGTGCTCAGACTCCCCCAGGGGGAGCATCCGCTGCTGCGCGGAAGCGCTGGTCACTCGCCGATGATCTTTACCAACACGCGCTTGCGGCGACGGCCGTCGAACTCGCCGTAGAAGATCTGCTCCCACGGCCCCAGGTCCAGCCGCCCGCCGGTGATGGCCATCACCACCTCACGGCCCATGATCTGGCGCTTCAGGTGGGCGTCAGCGTTGTCCTCTCCCGTTCGATTGTGCTGGTAGGCGCTTACCGGCTCGTGCGGGGCCAGCTCCTCCAGCCACCGCTCGTAGTCCTGGTGCAGGCCCGATTCGTCGTCGTTGATGAACACGCTGGCGGTGATGTGCATGGCGTTCACAAGACACAGCCCCTCTTGAATCCCACTATTTCTTACTTCCTCGCTCACCTGGGGCGTGATGTTCACCAGCGCCCGGCGGGTGGGCACCTCCATCCACAATTCCTTACGGTGATTGTTCATCAGTCTTCCCCTCCCCTTAGTTAACCCTACCTATCCGCAGCCGAACGTGTGCCGCAACTCGGCCCCTGTAGAGACGAGCATCACCGGGATTTCGTAGGAGTCCTCCAGCTGCTCCAGGAAAGCCCGAGCTCGGGGAGAGAGGTCGGCGCCCCGAATCTTGCCCTGGTCCTCTGGCCACATGCGATCGAGGTTGGTGACAGCAATACCGGCGGCGCCGTTTGCCTCCAGTGCCCTGCGCACAAGCTCGTGGTCAAAGCTTCCCACACGGCGCCGTCCCCCAATCGCCACGCCGGGGCGGATCTCGGGCTCGCTCACGTGCTGCACAGATGGATCACCTTCCCCGACCAGCGGCCCTGTCCCAGCGCGGGTTGTATAAGGCTTCACGCAGGCGATCACCCGGACTGGCCAGCTCGGCCCCAGCCCGGCGTCGGACAAACACTGAGCGGCAGTGGTGTCCTTGCTTGTCACATAAGGGTAAGTACCATAAACAAGCGAAAGCCCGAAACCTTGCGTCCCCTCCAGGAGTACGTCCCTTCCCGCCCGCAGCTCCTCAGCCAACCTATGGGGGACATCTTCCACCACATGGGACGACAGGTCGCCCACATCACGGGCGAACTTGACGCTCCGGTCGCGCATAGCCAGCTCCGAGTTGAGCGCACCACAACCGGAGGCCATGGACCCAATCTCCGCGTGCAGATAACTCCCCTCTCCTTCGGACTCCTTGTGGCGCGCCTCCACTACCGGGCAGTGACTGTCGATCCCAAACCGATCTTGTACGTCGGCCCCGAGATCCTCCAGAATGCCCAGTTCTCCCTGCAAGACATCCGGGTCGACAGCCGTACCTGGGGCGACCAAGAGCTGTGCGTCCGGGCTGACGAAACCGCTCGGAACATGCCGAC
>JAWOCQ010000001.1:0-29246 GCA_046483725.1 Candidatus Bipolaricaulota bacterium | reverse complement strand
GGGTCGAGGACGAGCTGCAGGGGCGCGGTGTGGACGTGCAGCTTATTCTGTATGAGACATATCCTGAGGCCGTCATGGACTTGATCGCCGGGCGCCTTGACTCCGTGGTCCAGGACGAGGCCCCTTCGATCCAGGCAGTGGACAGCTATCCTGACCAGCTGCAGATCGCAGGCATTATCAAGACCTATGAGGAGTTTGGCTTCCTGGTGGCCGCGGGCGACCCCCACGACTTGCTGCCCCGCATTGACGCCGGGATGCAGAAGATGAAGGACTCCGGAGCCTGGGGCAACTTGGTGAGTGCCTACTTCGGGACCACGCTGGACGCAGTGGAAGCGGCGTGGGAGGAGTGCATTGACATCCTGCTCACCGAACAGGACGTCGAAGACTATGCGCGCTGCCTAGCGGAGCGGGTGACCGAGTGATTGAGTGTGCCGGGGGGGCTGTGGCCTCCCCGGCCCCAACTCCGACTACATGAGTGCGGACCTCTGGACGCAGCTATGGCAGGCTGTGCCCACGCTCCTATGGGGGATGCTGGTCAACGTCCAGCTCCTCCTTGCGCTTATCGCTTTGGGACTGGTCACCGGGGTGTTTGTGGCGTTGATCGAGGTGTACGCTCCGCACCCTCTGGCCGCCCTGGCCCTGGCTTACGAGTGGTTCTTCCGCGGGGTTCCAGAACTGGTCCTGCTTTTCTTGTTCTACTTCGGCCTGACCCAGATGGGGATTAACATCGGTCCCTTTTTCGCTGCTGTGTTGGCGTTGGGCTTCCGCTCCAGCGGTTACCAGTCGCAGATCTTCCGGGGGGCCATCCAGTCCATACCTCCTGGGCAGATGATGGCAGCTCATTCTTTGGGCATGGGATCACTGAAGGCCATCCGCCATGTGGTCCTTCCTCAGGCCCTTAGGTTGTCCATCCCCCCGTGGTCAAATGAATTCTCCGCTGTGTTCAAGGACACAACGCTTGCCTACGGTATCGGGGTAGTGGAAATTGTGCGTCAGGCTCGGTATATGTCCGTGCGCAACTTCCCGCTCACCCTGCCGGTGTTCATTGCCGTAGCCCTGCTTTTCCTCGTGCTCACCTATCTGGGCAATTGGGGGTTGGGGAAGCTGGAGCAACGCCTGCGCGTGCCAGGGCTAGAGGCCCGCGCTGAAAGGGAGGAGGCCCGTGCACTCTGATAACGCATCCCACCTGCTCATGGTGGAGGACATGTACAAGCGATACGGCCGTGAGGAGGTGCTGCGCGGGGTCAGCTTCTCCATGGAACGGGCGGACACCAAGGTCATCATTGGCGCATCGGGAACCGGTAAATCTACCCTGCTCAGGTGCATCAACAGGCTGACCGAGCCCGACCGGGGACGGGTGTGGTTGGACAGCCAAGAGATAACCGGGCGCGGGGCCCACGTGAACATAATCCGCTCGCAAATGGGCTTTGTGTTTCAGGACTTCAACCTGTTCACTCACCTGCCGGCCCTGGACAACGTGCGCATCGGCCCCCAACGAGTGAAAGGAACGGGCAGGAAAGACGCTACAAAGCTCGCCCAGGAGGCATTGGCCACCGTAGGCTTACAGGACAAGGCGCAAAGCTACCCCGCCCAGCTGTCCGGCGGACAACAGCAACGCGTAGCCATCGCCCGCGCGCTGGCCATGTCTCCCAAGCTGATGCTCTTCGACGAGCCCACCAGTGCGCTGGATCCCGAGCTGATCGGGGAAGTCCTGGAAGTGATGGTCAGGTTGGCCAAGGAGGGCATGACCATGCTGGTGGTCAGCCATGAGATGGGATTTGCCCGCACAGTGGCCGACGAGATTATCTTCATGGAGGGTGGCAGCATTCTGGAACAGGCTCCCCCCGAATCCATGTTCCGGGCGCCACAGCACAAGCGCACGGCGGAGTTTTTGCGGAAGATCTCTGATCTCTATGGGGAGAGTGAGTGATGGGCATGCAGCTGGTTTTTGACTGGTCGTGGCTTCCGCGTCTCAGCGATGGGTTGATCATCACGCTCCAGCTCACGGGGGCCTGTCTGGCCGGCGGAGCGGCGCTGGGGCTTCTGTTGTCCTTGGCTCGTGTGTACGTGCGGGGGCCTGTGTACTGGTTAGCCAGTGCCTACGTTCAGTTCTTCCGCGGGACACCCCTCCTTGTCCAGCTGATGATCATTCACTTCGGTCTTCCGACGGTGGGAATCCGGTTCGAGCCGTTTATGTCAGGGCTGGTGGCTATGGCGCTGAACACGGCCGCATATCAAGCGGAGTACTTCCGGGGAGCAATCCAGTCGGTTCGGTCAGGACAGACGCTGGCCGCCCGCTCGCTGGGGATGAGCCCTCTGCAAACTATCCGGTACATCGTGCTGCCCCAGGCTCTGCGTTTGGTGATCCCCCCGTGGTCCAACGAGCTTGTGTACATGCTGAAGTACTCGTCCATCGTGTACATGATCGGCGTAGCCGATCTGATGGGCGTTGGGCGGACCATGGCCGCCCGGAGTTTCCGCTTCCTCGAGCTCTTCCTTGTCGTTGCCCTCATATATTTGGCGGTGGTGCTCATTCTCACCATTGCCCTGCGATGGGTGGAGCGACGTATCTATGTGCCCGGCCTGACCACTACCGGCAGGAGGGACTGAGTTCATAACGCCCCTACGCCGAATAGGAATGCCACCATGAGGATCCTTGGACGGTGCAAGACACCTCAGAGACCAGCTAGACACAGCTTTGCTCCGCGTTGTACACTATAATGATGATGACAGGACGTCGCGTGCTCTTCACCTTGGTCATTGTCTGCGCCGGGGTCGTCGCCTGGGCGGCGACGGTCACCCCCCTTCTCACCGAGCCCGACACCCCGGAGTACCTGGAGGCTGTGGTCGAACTCCTGGCAGAGGCAGAGGAGGAAGTCCTGGTTATGATCTCCGATCTCCGCTACTACGGGCCCGAGCTTCCGGCGAGTGCTCCGGCCAAGGCGTTGGCCCAGGCTGCCTCCCGCGGGGTGGAAGTCCGGGCGTTGGTGAACCTGTGGCGGCAGCCGTGGGACACACAGAACCAGGCCCGCGAGCTCTTGGAGGAGGCAGGCGCTGCCTTCCGCTGGTGGGAGGATCCCGACGGATCTCTGCACGCCAAGGCCTTGGTGGTAGATGGGCGCTATGTGCTCCTGGGGTCGAGCCATTGGACTTGGAATGCCTTGCTGGACAGCGTTCAGGTGGACTTGTTGGTGGACTCGGAGAAGGTAGCCCACGTGTTTGTGCAGCTGTTTGGGTTTCTCTGGGAGCGGGAGGACAACGTGCAAGTGACGTATCCCGAACCTCCGTGGCCTGAAGAAGCGCTGCTTTCGCTGGTCCAGCCGCCGGGGACCGAGGTGCATTTGGAGATCCTGTCCCGCCTTATCTCTCGCTCCGAGCGCTCGGTGGAGGTGCTCATCTACCGCATGGCCCGCTACCCGGGGGCGTGGGACAGCCCATCCAACTTGCTATTGGATGAGCTTGTCGCCGCAGTGGGCCGCGGAGTATGCGTGCGCGTGGCGCTAGAGGGAGGGGAGGAGTTCATGGATGAGGCCACTGTGCGGGGAAACCGGGAGTCCGCTGCATATCTCCTTCTCTCGGGGGTGGACGTGCGCCTGGTTCCGGCAGGGGAGACGATGCACGCCAAGCTCTTGGTTATCGACGGCAGGGATGTGGTTGTGACCTCGGCCAACTGGGCCTACTACTCCCTGGCCCGACACGCGGAGGCGGGAGTGGCTGTGCTGGGGGTCCCAGAGCTTGCTCGCCAGCTACAGGGGCTGTTTTTACGGGTATGGGAGCGCTCGAGGCGCGGGGTCGGGGCAGAAGCGATGCGCACGGAGCGTCCTCGGAGTACACTGCTTCAGCCGACGTAGAGGTCGACAGGTAGGGAGAATGCAAATCGGAAATGTGAAACGGCGGAGATTAGCGGTGCTCCCCACTCCTCTTCAGGAGCTAACCGTGCTGAGCAGGGAGTTGGGCGGCCCCCGCCTGTTTGTGAAGCGTGACGACCTCACCGGGCTAGGCCTGGGGGGAAACAAGCTACGCAAGCTGGAGTACGCTATGGCTGAGGCCGAGGAAGCTGGCGCTACCTGCGTGATAACAAGCGGTGCTGTGCAGAGTAACCACACCCGGCTAACCGCCGCGGCCTGCCGCCTACTGGGATTCCCCTGCCACCTGGTGCTAGCGGGGGACAAACCGGACCAGCTCACTGGCAACCTGCTCCTGGACAGCTTGTTGGGGGTGGTCTCCGTTCGCTTTGTCCCCCGGAGCATTGAGGGGAAGGAGGCACCTGGGGGTCCGACCCCGGCGCACCTGGCTGTAGAAGAGCTGCGCTCGGAGCTTGAGCAGAAGGGCGAGCGGCCGTACGTGATCCCCAATGGCTGCCGTCCCCTGCACGGGGCGCTGGGGTATGCCCCGTGCGTGCGAGAGATCGCGGTGCAGTTGCACGAGCTCAACCTGGCCCCTCACTGGCTGGTGACGGCGACAGGCACCTCCAGCACTCAGGGCGGGCTTATCCTGGGGAGCGAGCTTTACTGTGGAGGGGAACCTCGTGTGATCGGCATCAGCGTATCCCGGGACAGCGAGCGCCTGACCCGTCGCATTTCCAAAGGCCTGGATGAAGCCTATGCGTTCCTGGGGCGTCTGGAACCAGAGCATGATATCCTCATTCACGACGAGTATGTGGGTCCGGGCTATGGCGTTCCCACCTCGGAGATGGTTGAAGCGGTGAAACTCACCGCGCGACTGGAGGGGCTGATCTTGGACCCAGTGTACACGGGCAAGACTATGGCCGGAGTGATCGACCTAGCTCGACAAGGTGCGTTCCAGTCGGGCGACGTTGTGGTGTTTCTACATACCGGTGGGATTCCAGGTTTGTTCACAACGGAACAAGCTGCTGCCTTTACCGACGGCCGTTGACAGCGCTGCTCCACGGGAGTATGGTGGTCCATCTTTTTGGGCAGCTTAAGGAGGTGAGCGCAATGGTTGACAGGCATATCCGAAGAGCGGGTGGTCGCGTTTGTCGTTGCCTCACCCGCACTTTGCACGGCTGCCTCGCTCCCCACTCCTAAGACCTCTCATTGGGGTGACGGAAGGTCCTGCCTGGAGCAGTCCTTCCGGCCTTTGCTGAATGTGCGCCTGCGCTTGCGGCCGGCACCGCCTCTTCGCGCAGTGGGGAATAAACTTCACATGCCGATTTTCCAATCCCAAGGAGGTAACTATGCCTTTGTATGATGACGTGCTCGGGCTCGTCGGCGGAACGCCCATGGTTCGTCTGGATCGGTTGACAGAAGGCTTGAGAGGGACGCTTTACGGGAAGCTGGAGGCGTTCAACCCGGCCGGATCTGTCAAGGATCGAATTGCCTGGTCGATGATCTTGGATGCCGAGGACCGCGGGGTGCTGCGGCTGGGGGGCACTGTAGTGGAGCCCACCTCGGGGAACACCGGCGTCGGGTTGGCCATGGTCTGCGCTGTGCGCGGCTACCGCCTGATTTTGACTATGCCGGACACGATGTCCGCTGAACGGAGGGCGCTTCTCAGGGCGTTTGGCGCTGAGCTTGTCCTCACCCCGGGGAAGGAGGGGATGCGGGGGGCCATTGAGCGAGCCGGGGAGATAGCCGAGCAATCCGGAGGATTCATCCCCGGACAGTTCGACAATCCCGCCAACCCTGATGTGCACCGCCGGACCACCGCGGAGGAGATCTGGCGGGACACGGGCGGCGAGGTAGGCATGTTTGTCGCCGGCGTTGGCACCGGTGGCACCATAACGGGGGTGGGTCAAGTGCTTAAGGACCGCCTCCCGGGTTCGTACATCGTGGCCGTTGAGCCGGCCGCCTCACCGGTGCTCTCCGGAGGCTCCTCTGGATCCCACCGTATTCAGGGTATCGGCCCTGGTTTCGTTCCGCAGGTGCTGGCGCGCGAGGTCATCGACGAAGTGCTTGCCGTAGACGAGGAGGATGCTGCAGCCACGGCCCGCCGCCTGGCGCGCGAAGAAGGCATCCTGGCAGGGATTTCCTCCGGGGCGGCCGCGTATGCTGCGCTGGAGGTCATGGCCAGGGGGGAGCACGCTGGGAAAGTCGGCGTGGTGGTGCTCCCGGATACCGGAGAACGATACTTGTCTACGGGATTGTTTGGAGCAGACGATGATTGAGCGCCTGCGGGAGGACATCGCGGCAATCAGGCGCCGGGACCCTGCGGCCCGAGGGTACCTGGAGGTTCTCCTTTGCTACCCGGGGATGCATGCGCTGTGGGCCCACCGCCTGTGGCACCCGCTGTGGCGGTGGAAACTACGCTTGCCGGCACGTCTGCTGGCCCACCTGACGCGGGCATTGACGGGTGTGGATATCCACCCGGGCGCCCACATCGGGCGGCGGGTGACCATCGACCATGGGTCGGGGACAGTGATCGGGGAGACTGCGGATATCGGCGACGACGTGCACATGTACTCGGGGGTGGTGATCGGGGCCGTAGCCCGCTCCCGGGGCAAGCGACACCCTACAGTGGAGTCTAAGGTGCTCATCGGGGCGAACGCTGTGCTGCTGGGGCCCATTGTGGTGGGCAAAGGGGCGCGTATTGGGGCGGGAGCGGTAGTGCGGGAGGAGGTCCCCCCCGGTGTCCGTGTGCGAGCCGTGCCCTGCTCCGTGGAGTTCCGCCGCGGGCGCGAGGCCGTGGGCAGTCAGTCCGGCCGGGAGCAAGCGCCATGAGAAGTGCCCAAGCGGGTGGTCAGCCTTCGTACAGCCAGCGGTAGATGAGCCAGCTGTGGAGCACCTTGCTCAGGTACTCGCGTGTTTCTACGGAGCGCAACGCCGCGGGGAGGTCTTCCAAGGGGACATCTTCGCCGGTCCACCGCCTTATGTTTCCCTGCCCGCCGTTATAGGCCGCTACTGCCCATGGGATACCGCCCGGGAACTGCTCAAGGAGGTAGCCCAAGTACCAGGTGCCAAGGCGGATGTTGGTGTCCGGCTCGAACAGCTCGTCCACTTGGTAGGGCATACCCAGCCGCTCCTCGGCGATCCACCGTGCGGTAGAGGGAAGGAGCTGCATCAAGCCGCGGGCATCCGAAGGGGAGACCGCCCGCAGCCGGAAGTGGCTTTCCTCGCGCATTACGGCGAGCACGAGAAGCTGATCCACCTCGTACTGACGTGCCCATTGGTGCACCGGCTCCCCGTGGGCCAGCGGGTAGGCCAGTCGGTACGCTCGAGGGCATGGGTGCGCGGCGAGGACCGCGGTTCCCACCCGACAGGCCGCAGCGTAGTCCCCTTGGGAGAGGTACCACTCGCCGATAGTCAGCCTTTGGGCAAGGGGAGCTCGCCGCAGGGCGATTTCCAGCTCCGCCCTGGCCCAACCCCATGCCTCGCCTTCGGGAAGATGGGAGAGCAGCGCGTCGGCCCTCTGTGTAGCGGGGGAGGTGACCCGGGGAGGGTCGGCCTTGAGCCCCGCTACCGGTGAACCGTGGAAGCTGCCCAGTAGCCACTGTCCGGCAGGGGGGAGGCCTTCGAGCATGGTTTCCGCTTCCCTATGGGCTCCTTGTCTGCCGAGTAGCACATGAGCTCGCAGGGCGGCATCGTCCCACACTCGATGTCCGCTTTCGGCGAGCGTTCGGTAAAGCGGTAGGGCTTCGCTTGGCTTCCCCATGTCTTCCAGGAGCACGGCTTTCCGCCAGGGGGCTTCAGGATCGTTTGAATTCCCATATGCTCTGACCGCTTCATCCAGCCTGCCCTCCTCCTCCAAGAGCCGTCCGGCGAGAAGACCGCCGGCCGGGCCCGCTGCCTGGTAGGCGGCCAGTGCCTGCTCGGTGTGGCCCTGACGTTGGAGCAGGCGTCCGTACTCCAGGCGCGCCTGGGGCTCCCCCGGCATTGCCGCAATGTATGCTTGGTAGGCCTCCGCTGCCGGGGAGAGCTCTCCCAATCCCGACAGGGCACGTGCACGCTCCAGTGTGGCCTGGTTGGTGTCGAGCTCGGAGAGCGCTTGAAGGGCCAGCTGGTGGGCACTGCCTCTGTTGAGGAGTTGGGCAGCGCGGAGTGGGTCTCCTTCCAGACGAAATACGCCCTCCGCTGCCTCTGCGGAGGGAAGGAGCAGCTTCCACTGGTCCAACGCTTCCTCCCGCTGTCCGGCTTCCTCCAGCGCTCGGGCCAGCCTGCGACGTGCCTCCGCCGTGGGCCATAGCTCTAGAGCACGGCGAAACCGATCCGCAGCTTCCTCGGGTTCGTTAAGCTCTGTATAAGCCTTTCCGGCGGCCATGGCCGCATGCCAGGCCACGCCATCGTCTCCGGTGAGCAGGGTGTCGAGGACAGTGATGCCCTCTTCACCTCTCTCGATGGCTGTCCAGAGGTGCTCGTATGCCGCCAGCTGGGCTGAAGGGGGCTCGCCAACAGGCCACAGTAACAGTGCCCCGATTGCGGTCAGGGAACCCAGCACCACAAGGGCGCCGAGCATTAGCCAACGCTGGGGGTCAGTCACGCAAATAGCGTAACGGATACCATTGTTCAGGGTATAGGACAAAGGTAAGGCGTCGAAGGGGACCTCAACTGGGTGGTGCAGGAATCGAACCTGCGACCTCATGCACGTCAAGCATGCGCTCTACCAATTGAGCTAACCACCCTGGAGGCGGCGCCCGGATTCGAACCGGGGAATAAGGGATTTGCAGTCCCTCGCCTTAGCCGCTTGGCTACGCCGCCGCAATAGAATTATAGGGAGCCCGTCAAGCGGGTTCAACGATGGCTTTACCGCCCTGATGAACACAGTACAATGGCGTTACTGACCATGCATGAGGAACGCGTGAACGAGGAGTTGGGCAAGCTGAAGAATGGATATCGCAGGGCCATAGAGAAGGCTATGGAACGGGTTCCTGTAAGGAACGGCGTAATCGCGCTGCGGGATCTGTGGCTGGAGACGTCGCTTCCACAGGATCTCTTGGTAGAAATGCTCCAAGAGAACGGGTTCCGGATGCCGCCTCACGTGGAGCGCGTCGACCTAGACACAAACCGAGGGAAGCGGGATGCACGCAAGCGGAAATGACGTAAAGTTCGGCACTGACGGCTGGCGGGCGATTATCGCCGAGGACTACACTTTTGACAATGTGGCCCGAGTTGGGGCTGCTCTGGCCCGCTATCTCAAGTCCGAGCGCCGCAAGGACCTCTCCCCATATACGCAATGGGGAGTTCCCTGTCGTCCCTCCGAGGACGGCGTAATTGTCGGTTATGATACACGGTTTCTATCCCGGGAGTTTGCGTGCCACTTGGCCCAAGCCCTGGTGGCCGAGGGGGTGCCGGCTCAGGTGACGGACAGCTTTGTTCCCACTCCTGCTCTGTCCCACGCCGTGTTGGCGGGGGGCCATGCCGGGGGTGTCATAATCACCGCGTCTCACAACCCTGCAAAGTACAACGGGGTCAAGTTCAAGCCCGAGTACGGTGGGTCGGCCACCGAAGAGGTGACGCGGGAAGTGGAGGCCTTGCTCCCGGCCACGCCTCCCCAGCTGGGGGATACGCTGCTGGAGGGAAGGGATGCCCGTGGCCCGTACTTGGAGGTGTTGGAAGAGCGGGTGGACCTGAAAGCCATCGGCGAGGCGCCTCTTCACGTGGTGGCCGACGCCATGTACGGCTCGGCGCAAGGATACTGGCAGAGGCTACTGCACGGTGTGCGGCTTCCGCTGACCCCGATTCGGTCGACAGTGGATCCCCTGTTTGGCGGCAGGCGGCCGGAACCGTTGGAGGAGAACCTGGTCCCCCTGAGGGCCGTGATCCGTTCTCTGCGGCGGCGGTCGCGCCAACGTATCGTTGTGGGGCTGGTGACGGACGGGGATGGGGATCGCGCGGCGGCCATGGATGAGAACGGCGCCTTTGTGGACACGCATCGGGCCGCCGCCCTGATCCTTTGGCACTTGATCCGCCACCGTGGGCTCAAGGGTCCGGTGATCAAGAGCTTTGCCCTGACTGACATGGTTAGCGCGTTGGCGGCGGACGCGGGATTGGAATGTCGCGAGGTGAAGATAGGCTTTAAGTGGGCTGTGGAGGGACTGGTCAGGGGGGATGTCGAGTTTGCTGGTGAGGAGTCGGGAGGGTACGGGTATAGCTGGCATCTTCCGGAGCGCGACGGGCTCCTGTCGGGGCTTTTGCTTCTGGAGTTGGTGGCGGCAACTGGCAAGAGCCTGAGCGCTCTGGTGGACGAGCTCTTCGAAAGGGTGGGCCCGCATCATTATCGAAGGATGGACCTGGGGCTTTCCAACCGCTTGGAAATCGAGGAGCGCCTCCGAGCCCGCCCGCCTGAGGAGTTGGGCGGCCGGCGGGTAGAAGAAGTGGAAACCCTGGACGGATTGAAGCTGCGCCTCCAGGGGGGGTGGGTGTTGTTCCGGGCCTCGGGCACGGAGCCGATCCTCCGCATTTACTGCGAGATGGACTCCCCGGGGGCGGTGAACGCCTGTCTGGAGGATGCCAAAGGCTTGGTGACCGGGGGGCTTGCTTTATGAGCGAACCGTACGAGCCGCAGAAGATCGAAGACCGCTGGCGTGATATCTGGCAAGAGCGGGGGCTATTCTCGGCCGATATAGAGGACGACGAGGCCAAGTACTACTACCTTAACATGTTCCCCTATCCCTCGGGGAGATTGCACGCAGGGCATGGCCGAAACTACATCCTTGGAGACGCCATCGTCCGGTTTCTCATCATGCGCGGGTACAACGTACTGAACCCGATGGGCTGGGATGCATTCGGCCTTCCGGCAGAGAACGCGGCCATGGAGCAAGGAAGGCATCCCCGGGAGTGGACGTGGGAGAACATCGAGGAGTTTAAGCGGCAGTTCAGAGCCTGGGGGGTGGAGTACGACTGGGACCGGGAGGTTGCCACCTGTGAGCCGGACTACTATAGGTGGACGCAGTGGCTATTCCTCAAGCTGTATGAGGCAGGGTTGGCCTACCGGGCGAGGGCCAAAACCAACTACTGCGCACGGTGTGCCACGGTGCTGGCGAATGAACAGGTGGTGAGCGGTCGATGTGAGCGCTGTGGGTCCACTGTGGAGAAACGTGAACTCACCCAGTGGTTCTTCCGGATAACGGCTTACGCCCAGCGGCTTTTGGACGATCTGGAGCCTCTCCAGTGGCCGGATCACGTGAAGAAGATGCAAGAGAATTGGATCGGCCGCTCCGAGGGGGCTGAGGTGCTATTCTGGGCGGAGGCGGGGCAGGAAATACCCGTGTTCACTACACGGCCTGACACCCTGTGGGGGGCCACGTTCATGGTGCTCGCCCCTGAGCACCCGTTGGTGGAGTCCCTGACCACTGCGGAGCGGTGGCCTGAGGTGGAAGGGTATCGTCAACAGGCCGCCGCCAAGACGGAGCTGGAGCGCTCGGTAATGGACCGGCAAAAGACCGGCGTGTTCACTGGGGCCTACGCTGTAAACCCGGCAAATGATGACCGAATCCCCATTTGGGTTGCGGACTATGTCATGATGGGCTACGGCAGCGGGGCAATCATGGCCGTACCCGGCCACGATTGCAGGGATTTTGCCTTCGCCTTGGAGTACGGGCTGCCTGTAGTGCCGGTAATCGCGCGGCCTGAGGCTGAGGCTCGGAGCGTGGTGTTCCCGGGGACTGCTCGGCAGGGGCTCAAGGGACGACTGGAGCGGGAGGGGATCCCCTTCCAGGTGGAGCGAGGAGAAGACGGAGGGGAGACGCTGTCTGTAACGCTAGAGGGCGAGGAGCAGCGCAAGCGGTATGTTCAACTCGTTCAGGAACACCTGCTGCCCGGCAGGTGGGTGGAAGTGGTAGGGGACGAGTGGTGCTTGGTATTCCCCGACGGTGCACGAGTATTGGACTCGGTTCGAGCGGATCGGGAGATCATGGAGCGCTGTCGGCCCGACCCCCGGGCGGCCGGATGCCGAACCGTGGCGGAGATGATGCACCGTGTTCCATTCTACAGGGACGTCCTGTTCCACGCCGAGCGGGGGACGATGAAAAACTCCGGACCGCTCACCGGGACCTCGGGTGAAAGGGCGGTGGATACGACCTGCCGCTGGCTTGCGGAGAACGGGCTGGGGAAGGCGGCGGTTAGCTTCCGATTGCGGGACTGGCTCATCTCCCGCCAGCGCTACTGGGGCGCGCCCATTCCGATGGTGCATTGCCCCTCTTGTGGTGTGGTGCCGGTGTCCGAGGACGAACTTCCCGTCCGCTTGCCCGAAGTTGACGTGCCGGGAAAGCTTGGCCTTGCAGACGTCCCCGACTTCGTGGCCACCTATTGCCCCTGCTGTGGGGGAGAGGCCAGTAGGGATACCGATACCATGGATACATTTGTGGATTCGTCCTGGTACTACCTAAGGTATGTCTCGGCGGGCGATGACTCCCAGGCCTTCGCTCCCGAGCTGGCCAACAAGTGGTTGCCTGTGGACCTGTACGTCGGGGGAGTGGAACACGCGATCCTTCATCTCCTGTACTCGCGGTTCATCACCAAGGCCCTGCACGACCAAGGGTACTTGGGGTTCAAGGAGCCGTTCCGGCGATTGTTCACGCAGGGGATGATCACATCTCCGGCCTACCGTTGTCCCACACACCACTGGATTTCCCCCTCTGATGTGCGGCAGGGGGAGCGGTGCCCCATGTGCGATGGAGAGCTAGAGGTCTCTCTTGTGGCCATGTCCAAGTCGAAGAAGAACGTCGTTTCCCCTGACGCGCTTATAGACCGGTATGGGGCGGATGCGGAGCGTCTGTACACGCTGTTTATGGGCCCCCCCGAGCGGGAAATCGAATGGTCCGACGAGGGTATGCGCGGGGCGTGGCGCTTTCTAAACCGTATGTGGGCGTTGGCCATGGACCAGATTCCCCGCACTCGTGACGCCGGCGGAGCGCCCGAGCTTGAGGAACTGGACCCTGAAGGGCGCACCTTGGCGCAGAAGCTTCATAGCACGGTGAAAAAGCTCTCCGATGAGCTGGAAGGGCGATTGGGGCTGAACACGTGCGTTGCAGCGCTGATGGAGCTGGCCTCCGCGTGGGGGGAGTACTGCCGGCGGGACGACGCCGATCCACGCCTAATTCGGCAGGCGCTGGAGACGCTGGTACAACTCTTGGCGCCGTTCACGCCGTTCCTCAGCGAGGAGCTGTGGCACCGCCTCGGGGCACGCGGGTCGGTGCTGGAGTCAACGTGGCCGGAGTATGATCCAGCCGCGCTTTCCTCTGAGATGGTGGAGATCCCAGTGCAGATCGACGGAAAGCTGCGGGCGCGCCTCCGGGTCTCCGCGTCCACGGCCGGCGATACACAGGCGTTGGAAAGGGCGGCGCTGGCCGATTCCGCCGTCTCGGCACGGCTGGAAGGACGCACTGTGCGTCGCTTCATCGCGGTGCCCGGCAAAATGGTGTCAATCGTCACGCGATGAAACAGCGCCCGCTCCCTGCATCGCCGTTGGTCAGCGTGGTCGTGCCAGCTCGCAACGAGGCCAATCTGCTCCCGAGCTGCTTGGACGCCTTGCGGGAGCAATCCTATGCCCGTTACGAAGTGGTGGTGGTGGACAACGGGTCCGCTGACGACACCGGGCTGGTCGCGGAGCGATATGGATGTTGCCTGGTGCGGGAGCAGTCTCCGGGCGTGGCCACAGCCCGCCAGCGTGGTTTCGTCTCCGCGCGTGGCGACATCATCGCCTCCACCGATGCCGATAGCACGGTGCCCCCGGACTGGCTCGAGCGCATTGTGCGCCGGTTCGAGGAGAACCCCGCGCGGGTGGGTGTGTACGGTACGCTGCTGTTCCCCGAGGAGGGGCCGCTGCTGTTAAAGGTCGCCGGTCCTATGTTGGCCCTGTTTCTCTGGGCAAACCACCGCCTGGCACGGCCTCACTTCTGCGGGCCCAACTTCGCCGTGCGGCGGGACGCGTTCTTCAAGTGCGGCGGCTTCATGGCCAACGGCAAGGCATACGGTTCCTCGGAAGACGTGCAGCTATCCCTCAAGCTTCGACATCTCGGGGTGGTGCTATTCGACCCGGGGATCAGGGTGCATACTTCCCCGCGCAGGCTGAAGCAAGGGGGAGTGGGCTATGTGTGGCGCAACGTGTGCAACTACTCGCGCGTGGTGTGGCTTGGGCGGTGCTGCTGATTCGGGCGGAGACGATGAACATAGGGCTATTCGCCGACACGTACAGCCCTGATATCAACGGTGTGGTCACTGTAGTGCGGCTCATGGAGCGCACCCTGACTGACCGGGGCCATAACGTATACGTATTCGCCCCGACCCACCCTGACGCAGGAGAGGATGAATCTCACGTATGCCGGTTTTCCTCGGTGAAACTCATCTACTACGAAGGCATGCGGGTAGCCATGCCGTTCAGCCGCCGAGCAGTTCGCCTGGCCCGGGAGCTGGACATCGTTCATTCACACGATCCTTTCTCCATCGGGCTGTTTGCCATGTGGGCCGCGCGGCGCTATGGAATCCCCCATGTTCATACTTATCATACTCTGTACGCTGAATACCGGCGCTATCTGCCGGCTGTGATCCGGCCCCCGCAGCGGTTTGTGGAACGGTATAGCCGTTCGTTTTGTGACCGCTGCGATCTTGTGGTTGCCCCTTCAGTGCAAATGAAGCACGAACTGGAGAGATACCATATCAGCTCTCCCATTCGAGCGTTGCCCTTTGGGGTGGACGAACAGGAGTTCGAACGCAGAACGGAATGGGACGCCCGGAGCGAGTTGGGGATCCACGAACCGTTCGTTCTCCTCTATGTTGGACGCCTTGGCTGGGAGAAGAACATTGAGTTCCTGCTTGTGGCTTACAAGGAACTGCGTGAGATACGCCAGGACGTGCACCTCGTTCTTGCCGGCGGCGGACCCCACCGAGCGTATCTTGAGCGCAAGGCGCAGGCCTTAGGGGTCGGTGATCTAGTAACCTTTACGGGGTTCCTTCCCCGGGAGCAGCTGATCGAACTCTATCGGCAGGCGGATGTGTTCGTGTTTGCTTCCACAACGGAGACCCAGGGCCTGGTGGTTGTGGAGGCGATGATGGCTGGTACCCCCGCGGTAGCGGTCGGCGCCCGCGGTGTGTTGGACGTAGTTGATTCTGGCCGCACCGGTCTACTTGTGTCCGAGGACGAGGGCGAGTTCGCCGAAAGCTGCCACGCGCTCCTGGACGATGAGGAGCGGCGCAAGAAACTGGCCGAGGCTGGGCGCGAGCAAGCGCAGGCTCTGACGGCGCAGGCTTCGGTGGAGCGTCTGCTTGCGCTCTATGATGAGCTCATCCGTGCCCGTTCCCCACTGCGGCGAACTGTATGAGGCAGGGCCGGGATTAACGGGGCGGCGTGGAGTTCCCTCCAGAGGCCAAGAAGAGACCACGGGCGTACTCGAGCAGCCGATCACGGTTCCTGTACGACAGATGCAAATGGTGGTCCACATGCTGGCGTATCACATAGGTCAAAGAGTGTTTGGAAGAGCGGTGTACGGTGACTAGGAGGTGAGTATCGGAGTGCAGCGCCTTGCGTACGGCTTGCACGAAGCGCTCCGAGGTAAGCTCCATCGGACCGACTTCGTCGATCACTACCAGCTCCGCCTCCCTGGCTGCTCTTTCGATGGCTGCCGCTCCTATCTCTTCCAGGTCGTGAGTATGAACGCGGTAGCGACCTAGCTGTGGGCCTTGGGCATGGTGCAGGTGGGCCAGGATTCCCTCTTCTCCTGTGGCAAGGTCCTTGAGGGTGAACCCCACCCGGCGTCCCACCACGCGGATTTCCTGGGTTACGATGCCTCCCACGCGCAAAGGGAGTGCCGCGGCAAGCCCTTGGACGAAGGTAGTCTTGCCGACACCGGGGTGCCCGCTCACTGCTACCCGCATGTATCTCTCACGGTACGGTTTCTACCGACCCCTTACCTTGTGCTGCCGGTGTCCTGGGCTTGCTGAGCCGGCGTACCAGCCTGTGAGCACAGGGCGATCAGCCGGGGCCACAGCTCCTCAGGATCGATGTGCTCAGGGTCCGCCAGATACTGTATCAGGAGGCCCTCCAACAGTGCGACGGCCAGAATGGACACAAGCTCGACGTCGGCATCCTCTGGGCTTAGGCTTACCAGATCGCGAGCCGCCTGGCGGGCATCCTCGAACGCTTCTGCCAGGCCCTTGCGGGCCGCCTCGTCCGTGAGGGACATGTGCAAGAACAGGACTTCGGCGTGGAGGAGGACCGGAGCGGAGAGCATACCCCGGATGACCTGCGCCCCTCCTTCACTCAGAAGGTCCCACGGCGATCGTCCCATGGGTTCACCCGTACGGCGGATCCACTCCATCAGATCGAGCCACATTCCCAACAGGGCGAGGAGGATGGCATGTTTATCCCGAAAGTGACGGTACACGGTCGCCCGGGAGACCCCTGCCTCCTGGGCGATGGCCGTCACGCTGACGTGCTCATAGCCACTGTGCGAAAAGAGCCGCAGGGCCGCCTCCATAATCCCTGCACGTGTCTGTTCGCCTCGCCCGCCAGTTACTCGTTTGCCCACGCCTCAGCCTATCATTGCGGTGGCGGAAGTGACAAGCCGTGCGGAGTGTGTCTTGGTCCGGTATCCTTGAGGCCCCGTGCTGGCGAACGCATTGCTGCCGGTATTTCTGGTTACAGGGGTGGGATGGGTATTGCGCAAGTCCCTGCGGCTTGACCCCGCGCCGCTTGCCCAGGTGACGTTTTGGTGCCTGTCCCCGGCCCTGATCTTCGACTCCCTGAGAACGGCGGACCTTCCTCTGTCCACCGCATGGCTGGTGGTGGGGTTTGCCGTGGCTTACCACGTGGCTATGCTTCTCCTTTCGCTTCCCGTCCGCCGCGCTCTCTTGCCCGGCGATCGGGACGGCCAAGCTGTCGCCTCCCTGACGATGATGTTCGGCAACTGCGGGAACCTCGGTCTTCCGGTGCTTCTCCTCGCTTTGGGGAGGACGGGCTTTGAGGTCGGGGTAATCTTTTTGGCTGCGAACTCTGTGTTGGTCTCCACTTTAGGGATTGCCACGATCACCTGGGAGGGGCGGGTTGCCTGGCGACGGATGTTGCGCACCGTGCTGCGCGTGCCCTGGATTTACGCGGTGGCTGGCGCCGTGGTTGTCCGAATGGCCGGGGAGCTGCCCACTTGGTTGGCGAACGCCAGCGAGCTTCTGGCCGGAGGGGCAATACCCGTCATGGTACTGCTCTTGGGAATGCAGCTGGCGGACGTCCGTCCCCGTCAGGTGGCCAAGGAGGCAAGCACCCTGGCCGCTTTGCGGCTGCTTCTGGGGACCTTGGTCGCCTGGGGCTTGGCGGCCGCGCTCGGTGTCACCGGGGCGGTACGGGGGGCGCTGATTGTAGAAGGCAGCGTTCCTACTGCTGTCAACAGCCTTATTCTGTCGCTTCAGTACAACCGCCGGCCGGATCTCGCAGCTTCGGTCTTGCTTCTGTCAACCGCAATGTCCGCTGTTAGCCTGTCGCTTGTGCTGCATTTCCTAACCGGGTGAGAGCCTGGACGCCGCGGTAAGGGTTGGTAGGATGCGTAGAGGAGGTGTCACATGGCCGAGGTATTCATCACCACACAAGCTTTCCCCGAGGCGATCAGCAGGCTGGCTGAGGCGGGGCACGAGGTCCGGATTACCGATAAGGAAGGCTTGTCGCGGGAAGACCTCCTGGCGGGGGTAGAGGAGGCGGACGCGGTCGTGTGCCTTCTTGCCGACAGGATAGATAAGGAGCTGTTCCTGCGAGCCAACAGGCTCAAGGTGGTGGCCAACCTTGGGGTGGGGGTGGACAACATCGATCTCGACGCCGCTACTCGGGACGGCGTGGCGGTTACCAACACCCCAGATGTGTTGACCGAAACCACGGCTGACTTGGGTTGGGCGCTGATGATGGCCGCTGCGCGCAGGATAGTGGAGGCGGACGAACATCTCCGGCGCCACGGATTCCCCGGCTGGACGTTCATGCCGCCGCACATGGGAGTTGACGTGTACGGGTCCACCTTGGGTGTTGTGGGACCCGGACGGATCGGCAGCGCAGTAGCGCGCCGCGCGGCAGGATTCTCCATGAACGTCCTCTATCATGCCCGCTCGCAGAAGCCCCAGCTGGAACGAGAGCTGGGAGCCAGCCGGGCCTCAATGGACGAACTGCTTTCCAGGAGTGACTTTGTGGTCCTCTGCGTCCCCTTGACCGACGAAACCGAGCACATGATCGGCCGGCGAGAGCTCTCTCTCATGAAGGGGACGGCCATCTTAGTCAACATTGCCCGGGGGCCGGTAGTGGACGAGGCTGCCCTGGTGGAGGCGTTACGGGCGGGGCGTCCGAGGGCGGCCGGGTTGGACGTGTACGAGCGGGAGCCGGAAGTCCACCCGGGGCTGCTCGGTCTCTCCAACGCGGTATTGACTCCCCATATAGGCTCGGCCACCGAAGCAACGAGAAAGAAGATGGCCCACCTGGCGGTGGATGGAGTGCTGGCGGTGCTGGAGGGGCGGCGCCCTCCCAATCTGGTGAACACGGCCGTGAAGCCTCCAGGGGACCAATCCGGCCGGCCAGTCTAGGTGGGTGTATAATGTTAGCGGGGTGGTTATCGATGAAACGAGGGCTGTTGCTGTCTGTGGCGGTGTCATTGGCACTAGGCGGTTGGGCGGTAGCGCAGTGTGGCTGCCCACCCACACCCGAGCCTGAGGCACCTTCCTGTTATGTGTCCTTCCAGCAATGCCAGAGCATTGAGATCGGCCTGAAGGTTTCCTCGGGCTTTGGTTTTCTGTTTTGCTGCTCTCCCTGCTGCTCTCCGCCTGGCCCCGACGTGTACGGCTGGCGGGTGGAGGACCTGGATGGATACATGATCTACGATGAGTCCCTTCAAGATCCAGTACCGGCAAGATCGTTCTCTGCAGTGTGGGACCAACGGGATACGGACGGAGAACTCGTGGCCCCGGGCTACTATACGGTGATTGTGTCGACCGACGAGGGAGACTACGAAAAGCACTTGCGGGTTCTCGATAGGTGCCAGTCTTTCTTCTCCCTGTTCAGGTTCGGGGCGGGGTGCTGCAGCACGTCGTGTGGGCCGGAAGTTACGCTCGAAAGGTACACAGAACGCTGCGCGCCTAGTCCGTGTACAGTGAGCCCCTGTTGCCCGTAGGCTGTGTTGGAGCTTCCTGACGCGGAGGTTCTAAAGGAGAACCTCACCCCCCGGCTGGTGAACCGCACCGTCCGGGGGGTGGAGGTGCTGAGCGATGAATTATTCCGCAGTACTCCCCGCTTGCCATCCGAGTTGGAGGGTTTGAAGGCCGGTCCGATACGGCGGCGGGGATCCTACTTAATCATCACGTTTCAGGGCGGTCCCCGGTTGGTACTGGATCTCGCACCGTGGGCCTGGGTGTGGCATGGGAGCTCAACGTATACGACTACTCGGACGACAGGGCTCAGGCTTATCCTTGATGACGGCATGGAGTTGCGGGTGATCCTCCCGGGGCCATGGTTGCAGGCGGCCGCGTGGGTGGTGCAGCGCGCAGGTCAGCTGGAGGCCCTGCGGGAGATGGGGCCGGACCCTTTGGCTTTGGGTTTCACGCACGCGTCCTTCCGGGCACGGCTGGAAGGACGGCGCCGACTCGTAAAGGAGCTGCTTATGGAACCGCGGACCGTGTCGGGAATCGGGGATGCCTTCGCGGACGAGATCCTCTTTGCGGCTAGGCTCTCGCCCATCCGTTATGCTCACACCCTGTCTGGCAAGGAGATCAGGCGTCTATGGGAGGCCGTCCCCTCCACATTGATGTGGGCCATAAGCGTCCTGCGGGCGCGGTTGCAGGGGGCGCTCTTCGAAAGGGAACTGCGCAATTTCCTCCGAGTCCATGGCCGTAGGGGCTCCCCGTGCCCCGTTTGCGGAAGCACCGTCGCCGAGATCCAGTTCGACGAACGCAAGACCAACTACTGCCCGAGTTGCCAGTCCAGCTAAAGCTCGGGCAGTTAGTCCAATTCCGGTCCTCCCTTGGATGCACTCCTCAGACACGACACGCCTCGGATAGGTACGGGGCGAGCCTGTCCCCCAGGTCGTAGAAGTCCCCATATACCACCATATCTGCCGCCTGGGTTACCTCCTCGGCCTTGGGGTTCAACGCTACACCGATACCTGCGCGCTGGAGCATACAGACGTCTATCAGGCCGTCGCCCACAGCGATTGTCTCCTCGGCCTGGACGTTCTCCTGCCCGGCGAGTACCTCCAGGGCGTGGGCCTTGCATACCGAGTGACGCCGACAAGACTCGGGCAACTCCGCCGGGCAGGGTGGTGGTTGCAGCTTCCCCGTCAGCCTCCTTCCCCTGACTTCCAGCCCGTTAGCCCATACTCCGTTCACTGCCAGTCTCCGTGCGAGGCGCTCTACAAGGGGCTGCCACGAGTCGGACACGATGTATGTCGTATGTCCTGCCTCGTGCAGCGCTCGTACCCAGGCTGCAGCCCCGGGGGTGAGGGGAACGCCATCGAACACGGCAGACACTTCGTCCAGCCGTTGACCGGTGAACAACCCTGCGATCCTCTCCGATACCTCCCGCTCAGTGAGCCCCTGTGCGGCCTTTTCCTGTTGGATAGCCTGCAGATCCCCTTCTAGCCCGAACGCCACCGTAAGCACCCTCAGCGATCGCCCCATAAGGAGCGTCCCGTCCATGTCCAGCAGCACTAGCTTTCTGCTCATACTCCCCCCAGTATGCTTTTGTACACCTTCTCCATGTGCTCAGCCGCTCCAACCCCTCACCAAGCTTGTCAACCGCAACACGTGCAAGGATGCGTAGTCTGAGACCGCAAGTCAAATTGTAATCCTTGGTAGGGGTGGTTGCAGATTGTGAAGGAAGCAAAATGGTTTTCGGCGTCGGGCTCGTGGTTGACGGCGTCAGTTTTGGGCGACGCCTGCATGCTGTTTGGACTCGGTGGCGGCAAGCTCCGTGCGCACCCCGCGGAAGAGGACTACAGAGGCGAACACGGCCCCCAGGAGGCCAAGGGTTCCTCCCAGATACATGGGGGCGGAAAGCCCTCCCAGGTCAAAAGCAACGCCGGCTAACACCGGGCCCAACGCCTGGCCGGCGGCAAAGCCGGAGCTCTGCGTCCCGATCAACATGCCCATTCCGTGCAGCCGGCCACTTTGGGTGCGGATAGCCACCACCGAGGCTCTCCCCAAAGCGCTTGCCATCCCCATCATGACTCCTGTACCAAGCATCCAGGCAATGGATCCAGCAATGGAGGGAACCACGAACATCACCGCCGGGGCGAGGAGTCCGCCGGCGGCGATCTGACGGACCCGGGGGTACCTATCGGCCAGGTAGCCGCAGGGGATCTGGGTGACGGCTTGCGCAAGCAGGTATGCGGTGAGAATGGAGCCAATGGCCGCCTCGCCGTGGCCGAAGCTGGCCCCAAGCAGCGGCCAGAATGCGTTAAACCCCTGGCGCCACAACCCGCGGGTGGCGTAGTAGACGACAATCCCCCAAACGACCGGGGAACGGAACACTTGCTTGACCGGGGGGCGTGCCGACTGTGTGGCAGTGGGGTTCGTGTCCTCGGGGACGAAGAGGAGCACCCCAACCAGGGCCAGGAATGTCAGGGCTCCCATGGCGAAGAAGGGGGCGACCAGCCCCCACCTCTCGGCGAGGCTGCCGCCGATCAACGGTCCCAAAGCCATGCCTATGAAGAGTGATGTGTAGAAGAGGTTCATTATGCGCCCTTCTTTCCCCGGGGGAGTAAGGTCCGCTACGTAGGCCTGGGCGATAGGAGTTACCAATACAGAGGCGAATCCGTGGAGGAAGCGGAAGGCGGCAAGCTGCCATATGGTATGGGCGATCACGTAAAGGAGAGACACCGCGGCGTAGGCCGACAAGCCGACGACGATCATCCGGCGACGCCCCACTCTGTCCGAAATACGGCCCATCACCGGGCCCAGGAGCATCCGGGAAGCGGAAAACGCAGCGTACATTAAGCCCAGCGCCGCTCCGCCAGCGCCAAGGGACTGGGCGTAGAGAGGCAGAATCGGGGCGATGACCCCCAGGCCCGTCATACTAGCCGCCACTGCCAGAAACAGCGGCAGGAAAGCACGAAGCATAGCCAACAGCTTACGCTAAAGCGCACATGGAGTGTAGCGCGGAGTTGCTTTCCTGATTACACGCCCAGTGGGCTGGCGAAACCCATGAGGCCCGGTCGCCCTGTTGACGCACGATGTCTCCCGTCCTAGACTGAATGTAACCTGGAGGTGCGCTCATGAACAGGGGAGTGCTGGTACTCAGTGCGTCGATAATAATGCTCCTGGCGGCCGCTGTGCTGCAGGGGGCCGGAGTGGAGCGATATCAGCTTCCGGTGGAGACAGCCGATGGCAGGGTATTCACGCAAGAGGATGGGGTCGCCCAAGCGTCTGTCTACAGCCATGGGCAGTACGCCCTGCATGCCGCTGCCTATAAGCAAGGGGACGAAGCCATAGCGACCGCGATCTGGGAGACGACGACTGTGACCGTGGATGACGCCGGGCAGGCGCGTGCTGTATTTCGCCTGGGCCATACCAGCGGAGCTCGAGGCATCGAGTGGTGGGGGCAGCTGTGCTGTTACGCGGTGGCCACGCCGTACGTGATTACGCCTGAGGGGCACCGTCTGGAGGGCGCGGCCACCCGGCTGGACGGGGTTCCCCCGAACGAGGGGGCCGAACACCTCCTCCAGGCCCTGGATACTATGGATGGCTCACGGTGGCTGCCCGAGGCAGCGTTGGAGGCAGCGGCGACGCTTGCGGAGGCTGCCGAGGACCACCTGGTCGAAGCACTTGCCCAGCTGCTCCAGACGTTGGATGGTGAGCTGGCGCTGGTCGTGTTGACTGATGCCTTAGACCAGCGGGGCTACCTAAGGATGCAAGAGGTAGAGTTCGGGTTTAACGCTGCGGAGGAAGGGATATACACGCTGGGCATGCAGCTGGAAACGTGGGCCTGCCCGCTAAGGTCCGCCGGAAACTTGGCCTGGTCGCTGGGCGTAATGCAGTGGGTGGAGCTGGAGATCGTGACGGATTAATCCTAGGGTTGCTAGAACCGTCTATTCCCCGCACGGGACCCGGCGGCAGCTTTCTCAGAAGCGTATGGTCCAGCCGGCCCGCCACTCCCATTGCCAGGGACTGGTGACGGCACGGGCGGAAAGCCGGCTGAACAGCCGCGTGTTGGAGCTTACGGGAAACTCGAGCACAAAGCGCGTCATGCCCCAGCCAAACAGCTCATCGCTCCCTGAGAAGTAGACGGCTAGTTGCCAGCGGCCGGGAGCATTTTCGCAGCAGGGGCGGATGGGTCCAGTGAGCATCAGCATCTCAAAGTACTCGGAGAATCCGGTGATGCGACCGTTGCGCTCCGGAACAAACGCGGTTGCGCCACGTAGTTCGGTTCCGCCCACCAGAGTCAAACGGACCTCGAACCCTTGAACCTCGATCCCGGTGATCGAAAAGCCGCCGGTGTCGCTTTCCAAAGCTAAGTATCCGCGCACGCAGCACTCCCAGGCCGACCTCAGCGTGAGCCGCGGGGTTACGCTCTTGCTGTCTTCGGTGAACTTCGTTTCCAGGTTCACGTAGACATCCAGGTTTCCGAAGCTTGCCCAAGGGATGTGCATATCGCGAAGCAGGATGCTCGCATGGTCGAACCCGTCCTTGGTAAGGCGGAGCTCCCCTTGCCAGGACAGGTCGCAAACTGTCAGCTGCCCGCGCAGTCTTACAAGGTGGTGAGCGAATTTAAGCGGGGACAGAGAGAAACGGGTGACAGTATCGAAAGACAAATCCTCCAGCGCACCGCGTGTTTGCAGTTGTGTGAACGAAGCTTCCGGATCGTCAGCTAGATGGAACAGGTGAGTGATGTCCGTGTCGAGCAGGCTGAAGCGTGTCGTCGCCCGCCAATGCCTGAACGCTGGAACCTGAGGGTCAAACCGCAGCACGGAGTCGACCCGGAAAGCGTCCCCTACCGGGCCGGCACCGGTGAGCGAGACGGTCCTGAGGACCGAGTCGAGCATATTGGCCTGTAAACCGAACCTATATTCGTCCACCCTGTAATCGCATCTAAGGTTCGTATCGAACCGCTCTATGCGAAACGGAGGACCTTGGAACAGTAGCGTCCCTCTCCACACGCCGGAGATCGTTCCGGGGAATGTGCGTGTCCCGCTTTGCGCGCCCGCAACTCCGACATAAGGGTAGGAGGCCAGCGTAACCGCTGAGGCCACCGTGCTTGCGGTGAGGATTAGCAGCGCTGCAACAAAACGCATCGGTAGCCGTCTGGGCGAATGTGATAGACGCATTGAACCATTATGTCATGTCGGGCTACAATATGTCAACAACCGACATCGCGGCTTGCAGGCAGCGGAAGCGCCATCCCAGAGGCCAAAAGCGCGCCCGCAGCCGGGGTGCTGTGGGCGCGCTTTCTGCCGCACATCAACAAGTGGCGCGTACGATCTGCGCTCAGTCCTCAACCACTTCGATCCTAAACCCGAAGGATCTAGCGTCGCTCCAGTTCAGCCACAGTTGGTACATCCCGGCTGGTAGCTCAGAGGTATCCACAGCGCAGATGTAAGAAACGCCGGCATAGAAGCGCCCGGACACTGCTGAGTCAAACCTTTCCCACTCGGATTTTGGCTGATCCTCATCGGCCCTCACCAGCGCGATCCACGGGAGCGAGACCGGCGTAGCTTTCTCGTCGGCCGGGAGCGTCACCTCGAATTCCTGCCCTTGGCGTACGGCCTGCGCGGGCTGAGCCTCAACATTTCGCAGCCATTCGTCCTCGTTGCGCATCCGGGCCGTACCGGTCAGCACCTGTTCGTTGTCATCGAGTCCACTGACCACGATCTTCGCATTGGCGCTCCAGTTTTCGTCCACATCACCGACCACCAGATCGACCCGCTCCATCGTCGCAAATGGGGCTGCCCCGTCGATGTTGTAGCCGGCTGCCCAGCCGTCTTCTCGCCGGGGATCGGCGTTTGCGGTATCCACTACGTCCCCGTCGTTGTCGACAAGCTCCAACACCTCTCCGCGGTCGGAGAGATCAAGCTCGTATGGTAGATCGGTGTCGTCGTAGACCAAAGCGGCTTCGATGTCGCTCACTGCCCGTTCCCTGTGCGGCCCCGGGGCGCCCGTAGCCCTCTCCATGAGGTAGTAGCCGCGCGGGGCGATTGTTCCCTCCAGCTCCACGACCTTCCAATACGCATCTTCCGGTCGTGGTGGGTCCTTGAGGCGCCACCGCAGCACCCAGCCAGCGAGGTCGATCTCTCGTTCGGTCGTATTGGCAAGCTCGATCCACTGGTGGTCAGGGTCGGCGGCGGTCCCGCCCCAGGCGATTTCGCTGATCAGGACCGGCGGACCCACCACGGCCGCTGCGCCGGCTTCGCAATCCACGACCGCGATTCTGACCTGGGCGACCGAGAAATCACCGAAGCGATCTTCTACGAGGAACATGAAAGAGTCGGTGCCGATGAAGCCCTGCTCAGGGATATAGGTGACCTCGACCGACGCGGTGTTGGGTTCCTCGTATTCCACTGCCGAGAGGTCCCCAGCGACCGCACCGTGGGAAGGGGCGCCAAGAAGGGAGAAGCTCAGTGGGTGCAGATCCGGTTCGAGCGGGTTGATCATGCGGTCTGTAGCCACAAGCCGCAACGTGAGCGGTTCACCCGCGCAGGTGACCAGCCACGCATCTTGTGCTTGCGGCGCCTCCTCACCCCAGGGCACAGTCGCTGTGCCCATCACAGGGCCTACAGAGTCACCGGCACTGGTCTGTGCATCGGCGGTGGCAATGTTGACGATGGAGCGACCAAGATCATCGGCCGCGACTTCGTAGGTCCCCTCGTAGATCCACGTCTCCCCGGGGTCGAGAACGCCATCGGCGTTTTCATCGCCGCCAACGAAGTCGAGGTGTACCAGATTGTCGATCACTTCGAGGTCAAACAGCGGGGTAGTTCCGACGTTCGTGACGAGTACTTCGTAGAAGATCGGAAGGCCGAGCTCAGGTTGTCCTACCCATTCGGCGGTCTTGTCTATCTCCAGTTGTGCCACTGTGTTCTGTAGCGTGACGGAGTTGTTAGCTAAATCGGGATCCTGGGTCAAAGCATCAACTTCAGCTGTGTTCAACAAGTCTTCGGTGCAGCCGGACTCCACCGCTCCCTCCACCGTGATCACCAGCGACTCCCCTGCTGCCAGCTGGTCAATGTTCCAGCGGTCGGTGGTGCCGGGCTCTGGGCTCGGGTTCGCCCCGAGGAACCGGAAACAGTCCGGCCAGTCCTCCGTGACCACGACATCCCGGGCATCGCTTGGCCCGGCGTTCTCCACTGTGATCGTGTAGGTGAGGGGCTCACCGGCAATTGCCGGGTCGGGGCTGGTGGCCTTGGTGATAGCTAGGTCAGCACTGGTGTCGACATCGGTGGTAGTACTGTCGGTGTTGTTATCTAGGTCCGGATCGTCTGTCTCCGTGCTCACCGAAGCCGTGTTCGTGATCGGCTCGGTGCAGCTCAGGTCAACCGTGGCCGTGATCTCCACGGTGACCGTAGCGCCGGCAGCCAGGGTCCCCAACGTGTGGGCACCTTCCCAGCTGCCTTCATCTTGCCCGTCCACCGTGTAGGTGGGGTCTAGCAGGCAGGCGTCCAGCGTGTCGGTGACCTCAACATCCAAGGCGTCGCTCGGGCCCGTGTTCTCCACCGTGATCGTGTAGGTGAGCTCTTCACCGGCGACCGGCTGGCCAGGACTGGCAGTCTTGGTAAGCGTCAGGTCAGCACTGGTGTTCACGGTACTCACCAGCGTCGAAGTGTCGTTGCTGGGAACAGGGTCATCGATGTCATCCAGCGTTCCTACGGTACCCGTATTGGTGATGCTCCCGGTCGCATCGCTGCGGACCACACCCCGGATCACCACCAAGCACCTGCCGCCAGCGACGACCGTACCAGCATTGTAAGTCCCTGCCCATGGCAAGTAGGCGGCCTGGCACCTGGAGGCCTCCGGGTTGATGATCTCAGGAGGAACCGTGTCCTCGATGAGCACGTTGGTAGCGTCGCTTGGCCCGTCGTTGGTGTATACGAGTAGGTAGTAAACGGGCTCGCCAGCGGTGACAGCGACCGGATTGATGGACAGGTCCATTGGGTTGTCGGGGACCGCCGCCGGATCGATGGGGAGGATTTCCGGATTGATCTGGACCTTTACCATCTCCAGGTCCGCCACCCGGTTGACGGAAGTGGCGGTGCTTGACTGGTTGTTTTCGGGGATAGGATCAGGCGTGCTGCTTGTAACTTGGGCTGTGTTGTCGATGTCAGCTATGACATTGCTCAGCACAGTGCCCCTCAGTTGGAGAGAATATGTCCCTGTGGCCTCCAGCGTTCCGATATTCAGGCTTCCGGTCCACTGCGACCATGTGGTGCCGCCGTCAGTAGAATACTCAGGGTTCTCGATAACACTGGTGTCGATGCTATCCAGGATCTCTACATCATGGGCGTCGAACGTAGCGCTGTTGTTGACGACCTCAATGGTGAACAGGATCTGTTCACCGGCAACCACCGTGTCCGGAGCTGACTTCTCAACCGCAAGGTCCGCCTCTTCCTCAAGCGGCGTGTTAATCGTCTGGGAGTTGTTTCCGAGGTCAGGGTCATCCACTGATGAGGCCACCGAGGCTGTATTGGGAATGGGATCAGGGGCTCCGTCAAGCACTGTTCCCCTAATCCGCAGTTCCAATGACGCCTTGTCCTCCAAGGTTCCGAGGTCCAGCGAGTCGGTCCAGGGTTCGCTCCAAGTGGAGCCTCCATCGGTCGAGTACTCGGTATCGGAGATGATGCCCGGGTCGATTATGTCGGTGATCGTGACATCTGTCGCCGTGCTGGGACCCTGGTTGGTGACCGTGATCACATACTCGATGGGGCCACCAATGGATACCGGGGACTCGGTCTCTACCTTGGTCAGGGCTAGGTCTGCCTGTGGGGTAAGGGTTGTCACGATGGTGGAGCTATTGTTGTCAGGATCGGGATCGTCCGTGTCGCTTGTAACCGTGGCTGTGTTTTCAACTGTGCCCGTGAGATCTGGATCTATATCGCCACGAATGAGGATCTCGTTGACTCCCGGGAACATGAACGAGATGAGCTCTCTAGTACCCGGCCAAGGCTGCCATGAGTTTCCGAAGTTCAAGGAGTACTCGGCGTTGGTGATTCCGGGAGGTAGAACATCGGTAATGACGACGTTAGCGGCGTAGCTGGGACCCAGATTGGTGACGGTGAGGAAGTAGTAGACCTTCGTGCCAGGGACTGCCTCGGATGGGGATACTTCGGAGATCGAAGGCAAAGTAGTGGGCTCGACTTGCGACTTCTCAATTTCCAGGTCGGCCAGCGTGGTGATCGTGGTGGTTTCGGTCGTAGTGGCACTGTCTATATCAGGGTCAGGCGTTGCGCTCTCCGCTGTTGCTGTATTGGAGATCGTAGTGCCGTCAGCCACAGCGGAATCGACGGTTCCACGGATTAGAAAGGTGAAGCTGTCGCCCACAGCCATTGTGCCGTGGTTGTAGGGGCTGCTCCATGCAGACCAGGAGGCACCGCCGTCCGTGCTGTACTCGACATTGAGGAGCTCCGACGGCACCGTATCGGCTACCTCAACATCGAGGGCGACACTTGGTCCTTCGTTCTCCACGGTGATCGTGTAGGTGAGCTCTTCACCGGCGATTACCGGATCAGGGCTGGCGGTCTTGGTGAGCGATAGATCAGCACTCGTGTCGATAGCGGTGGTAGTACTGTCAGTGGCGCTTCCCGGATCGGGGTCTTCTGTCGTTGAGGAAACCTCAGCCGTGTTGGTGATCGGCTCGGTGCAGCTGGGGTCGACCGTGGCTGTGATCTCGACCGTCACTGTTGCGCCGGCAGCCAGGGTCCCCAACGTGTGGGCGCCATCCCAGCTGCCTTCATCTTGCCCGTCCACCGTGTAGGTGGGGTCTAGCAGGCAGGCGTCCAGCGTGTCGGTGACCTCAACATCCAAGGCGTCGCTCGGGCCCGTGTTCTCCACCGTGATCGTGTAGGTGAGTGCCTTGCCGGCAGTTACCTCTTCCGGTCCTGTCTTCGTGAGGACGAGGTTGGCGCTCGCGTCCACATCGGTCGTGGTCGTGTCCGTGGCCGCGTCTTCATCCGGATCCAGCGTGTCCGAGGTGGCGAGGGCCGTGTTGGCGATCGGCTCGGTGCAGCTGGGGTCAACCGTCGCGGTGATCTCAAGGAGCACGGTACCACCGGCCGCGAGGGTGCCTACGTCATGGCTTCCCGTCCACGCGCCTCGGTCGGCACCGTTGACACTGTACGTGGCGTCGAGGAGACAGTCATCGAGCGCGTCGGTCACCGTGACGTTCACGGCATCCGAGGGCCCCGCGTTCTC
>JAWOCQ010000071.1:0-15906 GCA_046483725.1 Candidatus Bipolaricaulota bacterium | reverse complement strand
AGGTGGTGCTCCTGTGGCCGAGGAAAATGTGAAGGCGTTGGTGGCACGCCTGGGCCAGGTGCCCGACGTTCACGTGGCTCAATGGGGCCAGGGAGTTGGTGCTGCGGGAAGCTGCTGGTTGGAGGACGACGGGCGCGGGCTGTGGCCGGTAAGGATACTTCGGTCTCCGGAACACGACGGTGACGAACCGCAGGGCTCGCTGGTTAATCCGGCAACTTCGGAGGACCTGGAGCGATTTGAGAAGCTCCAGGAGGAGGCCGAGGCGCATCGTACGCGGGCCCAAGCAGCGGCACGAGAGCTGGGGCTTTCTATGCGGTTCATCGCTGCGGAGTTGGAGTTAAGGGACCGATACCTGCGCTTGCTATTCACCGCACCGAGCCGTGTGGACTTCCGCGACCTTGTGCGGCGCTTGGGACAAGAGCTCAAGCTCAAGATCGAGCTCCGCCAGGTGGGCCCGAGGGATGAGGCGCGAGTGTTGGGCGGCTTGGGGCCGTGCGGGCTGGGTGTGTGTTGCCGCTCCTTTTTGCGGCAACTCAGGCCGATCCCGCTGGAGATGGCGTTTGATCAGCAGCTCCATATTTCCCCCGGGCGCATGACCGGTGTGTGCGGAAGGCTGATGTGTTGCCTAAGCTACGAGCACCAGCAATATGTGGAGGCCCTGGCCAAAGTTCCCCAGGCGGGCAGCCGTATCGAATGGAGAGGGCGTAAAGGCAAAGTAACCGGCGTGAATATATTCCACGAGTCGCTCAGCGTGGAGTGGGAGGACGGGGACCGCGAAGAGCTACCCTGGCACCAGCTTACGGATGAAGGGCCGTAGCGTGGCAGCTTGTCTGCCACGTTGGCGTCGGGGACAAGCCCCGTCGCTACCGGTCAGGCGGAAGGCTCCAACACGGTGATTGCCGACACCGTTCGGATGCGGGGAAGCTGGGAGGCGGGGACGGTAACACGCGCTCGTAGCGCTTGTGGGTCGGGCAGAACCTCGAGCTTGCCCAGCTCGGCCAGCCAGGACAGCAGGTCCTGCCGGTCCCAGGGGATACGAACCAGCACGCGTGCGAACGCGGGATCCAGCATCTGGGCCATACGCTCCCGCAGCCTGTCCAGCCCTTGTCCCGTCTTGGCCGATAGGCAAACCTGGGGGTGGATCTCCAGCCGAGCGCGCTGCAGTAAGGCCTTCTGCTCCGGGGTACGCACCTCGTCCAGCTTGTTGAGGACGTGCAGCACCGGAGGCCAAGGCTCCTCATCCCCGAGCATCTGCTCGGCCAGCACCTCCCGGACTGTTGCGTAGTGTTCCAATAGGTGCACAGACGAAGCGTCGAGCACGTTCAGCAGAAGGGAGGCCTCCCGAGTGGACTCCATGGTGGCCTGAAATGCGGGAACCAACTGGTGAGGGAGCTTGCGGATGAAACCCACTGTGTCCGCGGCCACCGGCCGACCTCCTCCCGGGAGCTCTAGCCGACGGACGCGGGTGTCCAGTGTGGCAAATAGCTTGTCCTCTATAAAGCTGTCGGCGCCTGTCAGGCGGCGAAACAGGGTGGATTTGCCCGAATTTGTGTACCCAATAATGGCCACCTCGGGCGTTCCGCTTCCCCGCCGCTTCTCGCGGCGCACACGGCGTATCCTGTCCATCTCCTTGAGCTGACGCCGAATCGACTGGATGCGGCGCTGGGCGTGCCGGCGGTCGGTCTCCAGTCGGGTCTCGCCCGGCCCGCGGGTACCGATACCTCCGCCGGGGTCGGTAAGAGCGGCTCCCCAACCGCGGAGCCGGGGCAAGAGGTACTCGAGCTGTGCCAGTTCTACGGAGAGCTCCGCCTCTCGGGTGCCGGCGCGCTGGGCGAAGATGTCCAGGATTACCTGGCTCCGGTCCACTACTTTGAGGCCGGAAGTTTGTTCCAGATTGCGGGCTTGGGCCGGAGAAAGCTCGCTTCCCATCACTGCCACCTGGGCATCGTGCTCTGCGGCCAGCTGGGCCAGCTCCTCGGACTTCCCCTTGCCAAGAAAGGTGGATGGATCGGGGCGGTTCCGGCGTTGGACCAGCCGAGCTACTACCATCACCCCGGCAGTACGGGCGAGGGAAGCCAGCTCGTCCAGGGCCTCCTCATCCTCCCACGCCAGTGGACCGGGAGGGAGGACATCGGCGAGTATGGCTTTCTCCTCAGCGTAGAGCCTTGCTCGCTGTCCGAGATAATCCTCAATCAGCCGTCGCTGTTCGCTTCGCTTTCCCATATATGGGCACCCATCCTTGCCAGCTTGCCTACAAAGTTATCATATCCACGACGGAGCAGCTCTTCCCCTGCAAGCTCCGTACGGCTCTGTGCTGCCAAAGCGGCCACAAGCAGCGCCGCTCCCGCACGGATATCACTTGCACGCACCGATGCGCCGCGTAGCCGCGCCGGCCCCTCCGCGACGATGATCTGTCCGTCGACGCGAAGCCGCGCCCCCATTCGACTGAGCTCCGGCACATGGTTGAAGCGTGATTCGAACACGGTTTCCGTGGTCACCGATTTCCCGCCCGCGGTGGTCATGAGGGCCACCCAAGGGGGCTGCAGGTCAGTAGGAAATCCCGGATAGGGCCCGGTCTTTATGTCCACGGGACGCAGCATCCCGGGAGTGGAGACCTCGACCCAGTCATCTCCTGTCTCCACTACCGCGCCCGCCTCGGTCAAGGCGGAGAGCAGCGCGGCTTGTAGTGAGGGTTCGGTGCGGACGACGCGCAACCTCCCCGGGGTGATCGCCCCGGCGATGAGGTAGGTTCCCGTCTCTATCCTGTCCGGGATGACCGTGTGTGTGGTCCCCTCGAGCGGACATCGACCTGTCACACTCACGCGGTCGGCATCCCAGCGGACCGCGGCTCCCATGGCCGTCAAGAGTCGACCCAGATCCTGCACCTCCGGCTCCCGGGCAGGGTTCATGATCACCGTCTCCCCTTCGGCCAGTGCCCCCGAAAGGAGCAGCTGCTCGGTCGCCCCGACTGAGGGGAAGCCCAACTGTACGGTGGTCCCCTGGAGCCTCCGGGCGCGCGCATAAACCGTTCCCCCGCGGATATCCACATCCGCCCCCAGCGCGGTCAGGCCCTTCAAGTGAAGGTCCACAGGGCGCGCCCCGATGGAACAACCCCCGGGGAGGGGCACCCGCGCCTCTCCCAGGCGGGCCAAAAGCGGTCCCAGGGCAAGGAAGGAGGCGCGCATCCGCCGCACGATCTCCTCCGGGGCGCAAGAGAGAAGCCCGGGACCTTCACTGACGGTAAGAGTGTCCCCTGAAAGCGCCACCTTTTTGCCTAGAGACTCCACCAGGGCCATCGCCGTCTCCACGTCGGCGAGGCGCGGGGTGCGCCTGATGACCATGGTATGGTCGGTGAGCAACGAGGCTACGATGGCGGGCAATGTGGCGTTTTTTGCTCCAGATACCTCCACGGTACCCGTCAGCGGGCAGCCCCCTTCCACCAATATCACGGCAGGTAGAGCTCGGGATCCACAGGAACGGACCCCTCACGGATCTCGAAGTGTAGGTGGGGGCCGGTGGACATACCTGTATTCCCCGAGAGGCCCAATACCTGTGCTTGTTCCACGTACTGACCTTCCTGCACCTTTGCCTGGGACAGGTGGGCGTAGTAAGTGGAGTAGCCCTCGGTGTGTCGTATCATGACCAGCACCCCGTATTCTCCCGACCAGCCGGTCATGGACACACGGCCCGCCGCTGCTGCGTGGACCGGTGTCCCTTCGGGTACAGCGATATCCAGGCCGGAGTGAAGGTGCCGGCCCCCCCGAATGGGATGTACCCTCCAGCCGAAGGGCGACGAGATGCGACCCCGCAGGGGCCAGATAAACCGGCCCGCTTGTCCTGCTCCCAGCCGGACAGCCTCGGCCTGGGGTACGGTGGACGGCCGGGGCACGAACACTTGGTCCCCGGCCTGGGGCTCAGCGCCAGGCCCCTTCCACTCGAGCGAACCCACCTCAACACCATAGGTGGCCGCCAGGTCGTCCAGCGTCTGTCCGGAGCGCAAGGTATGTACGACGCCGCTATCGGGGAGCACTAATACCTCTCCCGGGCGAAGCCTGTCGGGATCTTTGCCGGGATTGCTGGCGAGAAGATAGGAAAGGGGGATGTCGTAACGGGCAGCGATGGAAGCAAACGAATCCCCATCCCTTACCGTGTAGGTCTCGTAGGGAAGAGGGCGTCCGTCCAGCACGGATGTGGAGGGGCCGCCCATGTCCTCGGGAGGGAGGAAGGGGACGAGGAGTAAGGGCAGCACGAGCAGCCCCAGCAGAGCCGCCAGAGCCGCGTCCTTACTCACTGTTCATCAGCTCCAGAAACTGCTTGTTCGTCCCTGTCTGCTCCATCTTCTCTCGGATGAATTCCAAGGCCACCCCCGGTTCTTGCATCTCCGCGATAAGCTTACGCAGTATCCACACCCGGCGAAGGACATCCGGGGCAAGAAGGAGTTCCTCTTTTCTCGTTCCGGACTGGTGGAGGTCAATGGCGGGGAACATACGCCGGTTGGCGAGATCACGGTTCAGTAGGAGCTCCATGTTTCCCGTGCCTTTGAATTCCTCGAACACCACCTGGTCTAGCCGTGAACCTGTGTCCACCAGGGCGGTGGCCACGATGGTGAGCGAGCCCCCCTCCTCGATGTTTCTGGCTGCCCCGAAGAACTCCTTGGGTTTGTACAACGCGGTAGGATCGATGCCGCCCGAGAGGAGCTTCCCCGAGGGGGCGATGGACAAGTTGTACGCTCTGCCCAGCCGGGTGAGCGAGTCCATCAGGATCATAACATCGTGCCCGCACTCTACGAGGCGCTTGGCCTCCGAGGTGACCAGCTCGGCGACCCGCGTGTGATGGGCCGGTTCCATGTCGAACGTGGCGGCCACTACCTCCGCGTGGTTCACTGAGCGGCGGAAGTCGGTTACCTCCTCCGGCCGCTCGTCCACCAGCAGAATCAACAGGCGCACCTCGGGGTAGTTGGTCTCGATCCCTTGGGCGATGCTCTTCAGCAAGGTTGTCTTTCCCGCCTTGGGGGGGGACACGATGAGGCCGCGCTGTCCCTTGCCGATCGGGGAGAACAGGTCGATCATGCGCGTGGACAACTCCTCGGGGTCGTACTCCAGCGTGAACAGCTCGTCAGGGTGGAGAGGCGTCAGCTGCTGGAATTCCATCCTTCGGCGCACGCTCTCCGGATCCTGATCATTGACCCCCTCCACGCGCAGCAGCGCAAAGTAACGCTCGTCCTTTTTCGGCGGGCGTACCAATCCCTGTAGAATGTCGCCGCGTTTCAGCGCAAAGCGCTTGATCTGGGAGGGGGAGACGTACACGTCGAACCGAGAAGGCAAGCACGACTTTTCACGCAAGAATCCGTATCCATCCTGCATGATGTCCAATACGCCTTCAGTGGAGAGCTCGTCGTGCTCGGCCAAGGTCCGCATGACCTCCAGCTGCAGCGCTGCGTGCCCTAAGCTCCCGGCTCCGTCCATGTTGTGTTTCTTGGCCACAGCTTGTAGTTCATCCACCGTCATGTTCCGGACAACGCTCATCTGCATACATACCACCTCAAATGTTTAGACCTCGGACTGCCACCGCAGCCAGGCCCACCAGGTACGTCACTACCACCAGACCGGAGGCGAGGTCCATTCGTCCCACGCGCCTCTTGGCTCGGGTGCCCAGTGCGGCCAGCGCCACTGCCGCAAGCGCCAACCCCCAGGCTCCCACCAGTACTATCGGCCAGGCTTCCTCTTCCAACGCTCCCAACATCGGTCGTCCATATGTGAGATCGGTGAAAAAGATCGTGAAGATGTTGAATGCGTTGGAGCCGAAGATATTCCCGGCAAACAGGTCGTATGCCCTCAGGCGTACGGCCTCCCAGCAAACGGCTAGTTCCGGCAAGGATGTAGCCATGGCCACCAAAGTCGCCCCCATGAGCGACTGGCTGGTGCCGGTGCCGGCGGCCACCTCTCGGGCCGAATAGGTCAGGGCGACGCCTGCCACGATTACCGCTACGGCGGAAGAAGCTGCCACCCACGGAGCCCGGCCCATCCGGGGAGGGCTTACCACGGGCGCGGTCGGCTCCGCCACGTACTGCAGCCATGCCGCGCTCAAAAAGAGGACTAAGATAAGGATGGAAGCCGCCGATAAGGGGCCGACAGACGGGCCGCCTCCCAATGCGATAGCTCCCAACACGGCCGCAGTCATCAACACGCCCATTGCGCACGAAACCACGTGGGAAGCCGCCAGGTTGGAGAAGAGCGCCCCGCCGGCCACCAGGCCGAAGAGCCCTAAAATCCCCAGGTTGAACGCGTTGGAGCCTAGGGCGTTGCCCACGGCTATAGCCGGTGCCTCGATCCCGCCGCCGGTCATGGTGACCACCAGTTCGGGCAGAGAGGTGACCAATCCCAGAAGGATGAAGCCCAGCCACCCCCGGGCAAGGCCGGTGGCCGCGGCGATGCCCTCGGCGGCCCGGACCAGTCGTCGTCCGGACCACAGGATGACCAGCGCGGAGGCCGCAAGCGTTACCCAAGCCCACAGCATTATCAGTCTCCTTGATCATCGATAAGTGTCAGTCTGTCAGCATGTCGGCCAGCGGCGAACTGCGTGTCCAGAAAACACTGGACAATGCCTTCCGCCACTCCTGACCCCACCACCCGACCCCCCAAGCACAACACGTTGGCGTTGTTGTGGGCCCGCGCCACACGCGCCGTGTATTCGTTGGTGCACACGGCTGCGCGGATTCCCCGCACCCGAGAGGCCGCAATGGCCATGCCGATACCTGTGCCGCACACTAGAATTCCTCGGTCCGCTTCGCCGGCGGTCACCGCCTTGGCCACAGCCAGAGCATAGCGGGGGTAGTCCGTACGGGATTCGTCATGCGTTCCCATGTCCAAAAGCCGGTGCCCAGCCAGCGCGTACTCCTTCAACGCCTGCATCAAGGCAAATCCGGCATGATCGCAACCTATCGCAATCACCATTGAGGACCTCCAAACTCGCAGCTCTACAGCTTCCGGACCAAGGAGCGCAGGATGTCCCAGTACATGGAAAGGCGGTCCAACAGGCCAGCGTATGCCCCCCGCTTCTCCTCTTTGCGTACGTGGCTGACCCCGTCCAGCGACACCTTCGTTTGGCGCCACCCTTCCTTCAAGGCCAGCTTGGTAAGCGCGACCTCGATCCCGAAATCCATGTCGCCCACCATACCCCGAGCCCGGTCCCATACTTGGCGGGACAGGACCCTCTGTCCGGAGAGGAAGGGAACAACTCGCTGGGAGAAGTCCGTCCCCCTACGCCCTTCACGGAAGATTCCGATGACGATCTCCCTGTTGTCCTCGGCGTAGGCGTTCACCAGCTGTTCGACATGTTCGACCGCGAGGCCTGTAAGGTCAGCGTCCAAGAATAACAGCACATCCTCCGAAGCCTTGCGAACGCCTGCGTCCAATGCAGCAGCTTTGCCGCTGTTTTCGAGCAGCCGCACCACGTCGGCTCCATGCTTCTTTGCCTCAAGGGCCGTCTCATCGGCGGAGCCGTCATCAACCACGATGACCTCCGTGACCGAAGGTGAGCCACGCAGCGCGCGGATTACTGCACCGATGCGGCCAGCTTCGTTGAACGCCGGTACCACGGCCGAGACTTTCATGGGTTGGATCGCCAATCAAGGCGCGAAACCCAGTATAGCGAGCTTGGCCACCCCGGTCAACCGCAGGGCTTGTCGGATTCGGAGTTCAGAGCCCACGGCCCTCGGGTGAGCCTTTGGGCTCCTCCAGCACCTGATGCAGGATCGCCAGTAGCTCCTCCGGGGCTTCCGCGACTTGCGCAGGCATGGGGAGAGACTGGAGGAACTGCACACCGTATGATTCGGTCAGCGTTCTGGGGTCGGCGATCACCAAAAGCCCCCGGTCCTGAGGAGCGCGCACCAGCCGGCCCGCACCTTGTCGCAGGCGCAGTACGGCGCGGGGCAAGAAAAGGAAGCGGAAGGGATCTCTGCCCTCCCCACGCATGCGCTCCGCCTCGGCCTGCACCAACGGGTCCCCAGGCACGGGGAACGGGAGCCTGGGGATAACCACCGCCTCTACCTGTTCGCCTGGAAGATCAACCCCCTCCCAGAAGGTGTCCAGCCCCATAAGCACCACGGGCGGCATCTCGTTTCGGAAGCGGCGCACCAGCTGATCCCTCTCTCCGTCGCGCCCCTGCACGAGCGTGGGTACCCCTTGGAGGTGGGGCAGCGTGGCTTCCAGCATGTTCCGCGAGGTGAACAGGGCCATCGTCCGGCGCCCTCCCTCCAAGGCGAGCCGGCGGAGGAGATTGCCCAGCTTGCTTGGGTAGGTACGGTGGTCCGGACGGGGCAGGAAACTCGGTACGCACGCCTGCACGTTCCGGTAGGGGAAGGGCGAGGGCCAGTGGTTCCAGTTTAGCTCAGCGGCCGTCAGCCCCAGCTCCAGGGCAAGAGGTGCCACCCCTTCGCCGCCGCTGAGGGTGGCCGAGGTGAGCACCGCCGCCGGTAGTCGTGACCACAGGCCCTGCTCGAGCAGAGGCCCCAGCTCGACCGGAGAAGTCTTCAAGCAGGGCATCCCTGCCTCCTTGGAATGCCAGAAGACTCTTTCCTCCCCTTCCGGGCGCAGGAGCAAGCACCAGGACTCAGCGAGTTCTTGTGCCTTAAGCGAGAGCCCCTTGGCGAGTTCAGTGGTCTCTCCCTCCGCTTGCTGGCCGAGGTGCGCAAGCTCTTGGGACAGTTCAGTGAGCGCGTGGTGAAGCTGTTGTCCCGGTGCCTGAGCCGGTGCCACCTGGGAAGGGCCATACTGAGCCGCCTCCTGCGGGAGCCCCGGCAGGATTGCGTTCCACACCAGGCGGTGGGAGGCCCGCACTTCTTCCCACAGTGCCACCGCCCTGTCTGTGTTCACTTCCTTGGCCCAGGCGGAGAGGAGGCCTCGTTTTCCTCTGCGTAGTTCCCCCAGTAGAGAGGGGACCGTGGCCGGAGTTACCCGCTCGGTGAAGGCATCGCGCGCGGCGGCGGGGAGGGAGTGAGCTTCGTCCACGACGAGGGCGTCCAACCGGCCCAGTATAACCCCCCCGGCGGCCGCATCAGCGGCCAGAAGGGCGTGGTTTACGACCACCAGTCGCGCATCCCTGGCCCGCTCTCTGGCCCGTCGCGAGGGACACTTCGCCAGAAAGGGGCAGGCACGGCGGGTGCATCGGTGTGGCGTGTCCCGCAGCGTAGTTAACAACTGCCGTCCTTCCGGCTGCGCCCACACGGCCGCAAGCTCGTCCAAATCACCGCTGCGGGTACGTTCGGCCCAGACCAGGACGGTATTCAATACGTCGCTTCCCACAAGGCCGCCGCGGGCTTCCTCCAGTCGGCGCAGGCACAGGTAGTTCTCTCTTCCCTTGAGTAGGGCCGTAGGGACGTCCAGCCCTAGCTGGGTCAGGGCGGCGGGGAGATCCTTGTGCCACAGCTGTTCCTGCAAGGCCCGGGTACGTGTGGCCACCGCGATGCGCGCCTTGGGCGCCGTCAGATGCAACAGTACGGGGACCAGGTAGCCAAGCGTCTTTCCGGTGCCAGGGCCGGCCTCCAGGAACGTCACTCCTCCCTTGGAGAGGGTCTTCTCTACAGAGTCCGCGTAGTCGCGCTGTCCCGCGCGATCTTGCCAGGACGGCAGCTCTTGCAGACGATCGAAGGCCTGATCGAGATCGTGCACAGGGGGCCGGCGCAGGGGAGGTACCTCCTCAGCCGGGGCCGCAGGGATCACCCAGCGGCTAGCCCACCCGGGGAGCAGGGAGGAGACGGCCTTGCGGGCTCCCTCGGGAAAGCGGGCCGCCTGGGCCAGGGCCTCGGTAAGTACCCACCCCGCCGCCACCGCGTCCGGGAGGGCTCGATGGGCGGGCCCCTGTTGCAGTCCCAGCCTGCGTCGTACAGCCGCCAGGGAGTGGGAGGCTTCCTGCGGCCAGACAGCGCGGGACAGAGCCAGTGTGTCCACCCAGTATGCGGGCAAGGGGGCGTTCAGACCCGCAGCTGCACGTTCCAAAAAGCCGCGGTCGAAGGGGGCGTTGTGGGCGACCACCACCTGGTTCGCCAGCACCTGCAGGGCCTCTGTAAGCACTGCCTTGGGCGCGGGGGCCTCTGCCAGTTCCTCCCAGGTGATCCCGGTCAGATTCAGAATCTCGTCCGAGGGTTGGCGTGTGGGGTGGAGCAGACTGGTGAAGGTGCCCCGGAGCTCCCCGTCCGAGAAATGGGCCCACGCCACCTCGATGATCTCGTCCCGAGCCGAATCCAGCCCCGTGGTCTCAACGTCGATTGCGTAGAATTCCACCACTGCTCAGCTGACTTAACAGGTCGATGCGGCGTACAATGCCTACCAGATGCCCAGCGTCGTCCGCCACGGGTATTTGCTTTAGCCTGTTGCGGATAAACATCTCGGCCACTTGTAGGTCTTCGTGGGTCGGTCGGGCAACCACCGGGTCGCGGACCATAAACTCTGAAACAGGCCGTGATGAGTGCCGCTTTAAGGACTCGCTCAGCTGATTTATGTTGGGGAGTATAGCGGTGGAGTGCAGCATATCGAAGTAGCTGGGGAGCGCGGCTCGAATGATGTCCCGTTCGGATATCACACCGGCGAGCCTGCCTTCCTCGTCCAGCACCGGCACGCTGGAGAGCCCTGATTGCTCCATTATGTAGATGACTTCGGAGATCGGGGTCTCCGTATCCACAGAGGTAAGGTCCTTGCGCATGAAGTCGTATGTCTTCATGCTGCGGCCCTCTTTCGCACCAGGATACGTTCCATTTCTGCATCGATGGCCTGGCGGGAGCGGACTAGCTTCTCCTCGGCCTCGGACGAGGCCAAAGCTGCGGCCATTCCGAATTTGAGGGCGGCGTCTAGATGCGCGCCCGTCTTGAGCTGGTACAGGAGCCCTCCCACCAGCGCGTCGTCCGCCCCCACCAAGTTGCGGAGCTCGTTCAAGTTCACCCCCGCATCCAGCTCCCACACCCCATCGCGGGTCACCAGGATGTCGCCCGTGATGTGGTGGGAGACGAGAAACATCTCCGCGCCGCTTTCCAGGGCGCGGCGCCCTTCCGAGATGATTTCCTCCTCGGTGCTCACCGGCGCGTCACCGATGAACTCACGCTCGCGGATATCCGGCTTTACCAGGTACGGTCCCGCTGTGATGGCTTTCTGAAGGGGGAAGCCGCCCGTGTGCAGCACCGCCTTCACTTGGTGTTCGGCCGCGATCAACACAAGTTGCCGATAGAAGTCGTGGGGCAACCCCGGCGGCAAACGCCCGGCCAGGACCACGTATTCGGCGTGACGCATCGCGTGCCGGTACTTTGTCAGGAAGGTGGTGATGGCCCGTGCTGGCACCTCGGGTCCGGCCTCGTGGACCTTGAGCGAGGGCGCTGGGCGCTCGGGGAGCATAAAAGCGGCATTGGTCCTCGTTTCCCCTTCGATCCATACGAAGTTCGCGGTTACGCCTTCGGCCAGGATTTCCCGCAGGATGATCTGGCCTGTGTGTCCGGCCAGAAAACCCATGGCCACCGACTCCATTCCCAGCCGGGAAAGCAAAAGCGAAACATTGATTCCCTTGCCCCCAGGCTCGGTCAGCGAACGATGGGCCCGCATGATGCGGTCCTCCTCGCCAATGCAGAGGGGTAGGTGTGGGGCATCCACCCAGTAGGTCTTGTCCAGCGCCGGGTTTAGCGTAACGGTGACGATCATCCTTCTCCTTTGTCCAACTGGCCCCTCATCCCTCCGGCGTACCCCTCCGTGATGCGTACGGTGACCAACTCTCCCAGAAGCGAATGCGGATCCCCCGGGAATAAGACAGTACGGAAGTCCTGGGTCTTGCCGCGGCACATGCCCTTCTCCGGAAGGTACCCCTCTACCAGCACCTCCACCTGCCGGCCCACGCGGCTCCTATGTAGTTCCAATGCCGTGCGGCGCGCCACACTGAGCACTCGTTCCAGGCGCTGCCGTTTCACATCTGCCGGTACGCTGTCAGTGCACTGGGCGGCCGGAGTGTGGGGCCGGGGCGAGTAGCTGGCCGCGTAAACTGTACCGAACTGCGCTTCCTCCAACAGAGAAAGGGTATCCCGGAAGTCGTTCTCGCTCTCCCCCGGGAACCCCACGATTACGTCTGTGGTCAGGTTGAGACCCGGCACCGTCCGGCGGGCGAGCCCCAGGATCTCCTCCAGGCTGGCCCGCGAGTAGCCCCTGGACATCGCCTGGAGTACGCTGTCGCTTCCGGACTGCACCGCCAGGTGGAGATGCTCGCAGACGGCGGGCTCCTCCGCCATTGCCTGCAAGACCTCACCGGTAATGTATGCAGGGTGGGAGCTGGTAAACCGCACCCGGGGGATCCCGGTTCGAGCTGCGCCACGCAAAAGCTGGGAGAAGCTCGCTTGTCCTGCCTTGTCCGTCCCGTAGGCGTCCACGTTCTGCCCCAGGAGCGTGACCTCCTGGTAGCTCTGGGCCGCCAGGTCCGCTAGCTCGCGGTAAATGTCTTCCGAGGGCCGTGAGCGCAGCGGGCCGCGCACGAAGGGAACCACGCAGTAGGAACAGTGGAGTGAGCAACCTTCGGAAACCGCGACGTAGGCTTGGAATGGGTTTCGCCGTCGCACCGGGAGCGGCTGGCTGTCCCGTCCGGGCGCGGGTATGGACACTGCCCTCTCCCCCCGGGCGGCCTGGGCGACGAGCACGGGAACCTCCTCCAGGTTTTTGGTGCCGAACACAAACTCCGCCTGCGGACAGGCAGCGAAGGGGGCTTCGGCGCGCCCTTGCATCATGCAACCGCCAACTCCGATAAGGGGACGTCCGTTGCGCCTCTGGCCTGCCAGTTGGGCTAGTCGCCCCTGAGCTTTCTCCTCCGCCCGGCCGCGCACCATGCACGTGTTGAGGATCACCACGTCGGCCTGGTCGGGCTTGGCTACAATGGTGTAGCCTTCCCGCGCCAGCACGCCCTCGAGTTCCTCGGAGCGGTGCTGGTTGAGCTGGCAACCCCAGGTAAGCACACAGGCCTTCATGGTGTAGAACTCAGGATACCCCAGCCCCCCTGAACCCTCAACTGGGTGGCGGCTCCGCCCTGCGCGGGGCTATGATGGGGTGTGGTTCGTCGAGTGGATCGCTATCTGTGGGGGGAGCTCTTGGGCCCGTTCGGCGTGGCGCTGTTGGCGTTCCTGGTCTTTATCGGGCTGGAGCTTGTGTTGTCGCTTTCGGACGTGTTCCTGGCTCGTGGGGTGGGTGCGGGGACGATGCTGCGCTTGCTTTCGTTCAAGCTGCCCAGCCTGCTTACCTTCGCCCTACCTGCCGGCGTGCTGTTGGCCACGTTTTTGGCGCTGGGGCGGTTGGTATCGGACAGGGAACTTTTGGCTCTGCAGGCCGTGGGGTACTCGATCAGGCGCCTGTTGGTCCCCTTCGTGCTGTTTGGGGTAGCGGTCAGCGTCCTCTCGTTCACGCTTGGCGAGCTGGTCGTGCCGGCGGCGGAGTCGGCGTACCGAGAGCAGCTGCTGACAGTCCTATACAGAGGAGAAGTCCCCGCCCTCCAAGAGGACGTGTTCTTCCGGGGGCAGGAAGGCGAGCTCTACTATATCCAGAGCTACAAAGGGGATCGGGCGCTGGGGGTGGTGGTCTACGATCTCCAGGGGCGGGTGTTCCCTCCCGAAGGGCGGTTTCCCACTGTGCTTACCGCCGAACAGGGCCAGCTGCGAGGAGGCGATTTGGCCATGCAGGACGGGCGCCTCCTACGATTCGGCTCGGACGGAGCGTTGGAGGAGATGGCCCGGTTCGAGGCGCTGACCTTGGAGGTGGGGGAGGATGTCCAGCAGGCGGTGCTGGGAGGGCAGACGCCGGGGGAGATGTCCATGCGGGAGCTGTCCCAGCGGATCGAGTTGTTCGAGCGTTCGGGCCTTGACCCGCGTAATCTGGTAGTGGAGTACCACTCCAAGCTGGCGGTTATCGCTGCGGGGGCAGTATTCGCCCTCCTGGGCGCGCCTTTGGGTGTCCTTCTGGGCCGTCGGGGCCGTGCGGTGGCGGCCATCGCCGGCTTTGCCTTGGTGGCGGGGGCGCAGGGGATGCTAATCTGGTCACGTACGATGGCCCGGCGGGAGATGCTGCCTGCCTCGCTGGGGGGCTGGCTCCCGCACATCGTCTTGGTGGTGCTGGGTGTGACGTTGCTTTTGTTCACAGATAGGCGAAGGGTCCGCGGTGCGGGTGCCGTGCTGTTGGCTGTGGCGCTGGGTGTGGTCGGTTGGGCAGCGGAGTGGCCGTTTGAGGAAATAACTGCGCAGCGGCTTGTGATCGGCCCGGAGGCGGATTCAGTTGCGGCGGAGGAGGTTTCCGCCGTGCTCCGGGGATACGAACTCACCGCCGGCTCGCTCGAGGGGGTGCGGGAGGAGGACGGCTGGAGCATTGAGGCGGAAGGGGCCCGTCTGGTGGGGGCGGATATGGAAATGGAAGCCGCGCACATCTCGGCACGGTTCGACCACGGGGGGAGGTTAAAGGAAGCGGTGGCCGAGGAGTTTCAGGGCAGTTCCTCCTTCACTGGCCCGGAGAAAGAGGAGATCCTCAGGTACTACGGCGAGTGGGGAAGGGCCGCGTTTGCCGGGGGTGCCCTGACCCGGCTTGAGGCACGCGACGTCCGCTTCACCACCTGCCCCTGTTTGGACGACGCTCCGTATCGCGTTGATGCTTCCCGGTTTGTGCTGCTGCCGGAGCGGTGGCTCTACGCCAGTCGAGTCACGGTATGGTCGTTCGGCGTGCCGGCTGGATGGCTGCCCGTGTACGCCGCGCGGCTTGGGGAGGAGGCCACCCCTTTGTTTCCGGAAGTGGGCAGGGAGGGGGAGCACTGGTTCCTACGGTGGCATGTTCCTTGGGCGTTGGGTGAGGAAGGCCTGTGGGGGGCGGTGGGCGTAACTTGGTTCCCCTGGGCGGGAGTGCTCCGCCCCGTGGTGGACGTTCTGTGGGATACCGGCGAGCTTCGTCTGGCTCCTGACAGGGCTGTGCTCAGCTCGCGGGGCGAGTTTCAGGGGGGTAGTTGGCGAATCGGGTTCGACGTCTCCGAAGATCACTTCTCCGCCGAGGCGCGCGGGGATCTGGGTCCCTGGGAGTGGTCGGCGCTTTGGGGCAGGGTGGAGGAGGATGGGGAGCTGATCTATGAACAGGCGCCGCATCTCACGCTGAGCGGAAGGGCGGATGACTGGTTGGGGGGAGCGCTCACACTGCGGGTGGATACGGGCCGGTTCAGGGAAGAGGGCCGCGTGGGAACCCGCAGTGGGACCACGCTGTCCTGGACCCGCGGCTGGGAGCTAGGTCCGTTCGATGTGCAGACCCCCTGGCGTGTTGGGGTGGACCTGTACGAGGAAGGGCACCGAATGGCCTGTGGGGTGAATCCCGGGCTTAGCTTAGGGGGGCTGGAGCTTTCCTACCGCGGGCAGGTGAGTGTGGGCCACTCCCCCTTCGAGTTCGACGCCGCCCCGCCGGAAAGCCGCCTGGCGGTGAGCCTCGCTGGAAGCAGCGAGGACTGGAGCCAACGGTTGTCTTTGGGATGGGACTTCGTCACCGGGGCCTCGCTTCCCGGCACGTGGTCTTTGCAGGGGCCCAAGACCAAGCTGGATGTTCAGTTCAGTCCGGCGCCGCTTGAGATTAGGCGCAGCACGTGGGAGCTAGCCTGGGCCGAAGAGCAGCTTCGGCTGTCGTTGCGAGGCGGGCTAGCGATGAACCCGGTGAGCTGGGACGACGTTCTGATTCGGGGTTCCTGGGCCCCGGAGGTGGGCTCCGTGAACGTAGGATTCCGCCTGGGGCTCGACCCTCTGTCGGTGAAGCGTTCGGCGGGTGAGGTGGCCTGGGAGTTGGGCGACGACTGGAGTGTCCGCGCTTGGGGGGAGTTTGATTGGGATCGGGCAAGGTGGGTGCAGCTGGGCAGCGGGGTGAGTCGGTTGTTCGAGGG
>JAWOCQ010000093.1:0-13403 GCA_046483725.1 Candidatus Bipolaricaulota bacterium | reverse complement strand
CGGGTGGTCAAGTCCACGGGGGACGGTTTTCTGGTGGAGTTCCCCAGCGCCCTCTCCGCTATGCAGTGTGCCCTTGCTGTGCAGCAGGCGGTGAACAAGCGCAACGTGGAGGTGCCGGAAGGACACCGACTCCAACTACGCATCGGGCTGCACGTAGGGGAGGTTGTGCCGCAGGATGGCGACATCCTGGGCGACGGAGTAAATATCGCCTCCCGCATTGAGCGCCTGGCGCCCCCCGGGGGCATAGCCTTGTCGCAGCAGGTGTACGACCAGATACAACACCGAGTGAACGTGGAGCTTGCGAGTCTGGGAAAGCAGCAGCTTAAGAACGTGCGTATACCGGTGGAGGTGTACCAGGTGGCCGGCGAGGGCCCCTCCAGGCGTTCCCGGCCGCGGGAGTGGACTCGCATCGCTGTGCTCCCGCTTGCCAATATCAGTCCCGACCCGGCGGATGCCTACTTCGCCGATGGGATGACCGAGGAGCTGATCTATCGCCTGTCACAGATCGGTGGGCTGCGGGTGATCGCCCAAACCTCGGCGATGCCGTACCGTGGGGCAGACAAACGCATCTCGCAGATCGGCGAGGAGCTGGGGGTGGGCGTGGTTCTGGAGGGGAGCGTGCGTAAGGCGGGCAACCGAGTGCGCATCACCGCGCAGCTGGTGGACACGCGTACGGAGGAGCATCTGTGGTCCTGCGCCTACGAACGGGAGCTGGAGGATGTGTTCGCCCTACAGCGGGACATCGCCCATGAGGTGGCGCAGGCGCTGGAGGTGAAGCTACTTGCCGGGGAGCGCAGGCAGCTGGCCAAGGAGGCCACGCAGGATGTGGAGGCCTACACGCTGTATTTGAAAGGGCGCCACTTTTGGAACCAACGCACTCAGGAGGGATTGGAGCGGGGCATCGACTACTTCCAACGGTCTCTGGAGGCCGATCCCCAGTTCGCCCCCGCCCATGCCGGCCTGGCGGATTCCTTCGCCGTGCTCACTGCTCTGGGGTTCATGCCTGCCGAAGAAGGGTACCCCATGGCCGAGGAGGCGGCGTTGGAGGCGCTACGGTTGGACGAGGGCTTGGCCGAGGCACACGCCTCGCTTGGACTGATCCGCTGGCAGTACAGACGGGATATCAGTCAGGCGGAGCGGAGCTTGCGGTACGCAATCCAACTGAACCCTAACTACGCCACGGCCCATCACTGGTATGCGTTGGCGTTGGCGGTCACCGGGAGGCTGGAAGAGGGGGTGGCGGAGATCCGCCGGGCGCTGGAACTGGATCCCCTGTCCCAGGCCATCAACGCCGATGCGGGGAGGATCCTGACTTTGGCTCGCAGGTACGACGAGGCCCGGGAACAGTACCGCTCAGCGTTGGAACTCGCACCGGGCTACGTGAAGGGTGGGCTTTACGGGGGCCTGGCCATGGCCTGTGTGCTGCAGGGTGCGGTGGAGGACGCCCGCGGGGCGCTGGAGGAGGCCGAACGAGTGACCGACCCCGCGGACCAGTCCTCACAAGTGTGGATTGCGTCTCTGCGTGGGCTGGCGCACCTTCAGAGTGGGGAGCGCGAGGAGGCAAGGGAAATCTTGAAGGCACTCAGCGCCATGCCTCCCCGGCATGACACGGCGTTTGCCCTGGCCCTCCTCTCCTTCGGGCTCGGGGAAGCCGACCAGGGCCTCTCCTGGCTGGAGGAGGCCTGGGAGCGGCGCGACGCAAACGCCCTGTGGGCAAAGGTGCACCCCGCCTTGGACACCGTCCGTGACGATCCTTGCTACCACGACCTCCTGACACGCATGGGCCTGGGCGACTAGGCCTGCTCTGCAACCGGCGCTAGCGGGAGCTCACTCACCACATCCGGGCAGACCTTCCCCGTCGTCATCAACGGCCAGGGACCACGGCCTAAGTTTATCCTCCACGTCCCGCAACCAGATTAGACCTTCATGGTCGCTCACCTCCGCCCGACCATACACCCGCGGGCGGCGGTCTGCTCAACGTGGTGGTCTAAACGCAGCTCCAGGGGAACAGGCCCAAGAGAACCCAGGCCACGAGAAAAACGCCGGGTAGAAGCACCTTGAACAGCTGCCCGGTGGTGCGGCCGGCTCGACCAGCGTGGACAAGCTCCGGGTACCACTCGTCACACCGGAGCGAGGTGCTCGGCACGCGCACCTCCTGCCCTGATCGGAAGCGGAACGCGCTTCGGTGGAACTCCATGCCGGCGAACTCCCCCTCCAACTGCCGTAGAAGGCCGTGCCACAGGGCCAGCTCCCTGCCCAGCCGGTATTGCATGACGCCCCAGTACAGGGTCAGCACAAAGCCCAGGCCCGCGACAGCCGAAGTGAGCCTCCTCCACCCCTCCAGCCATGAAGCGGACACGAAAAAGGCGCCCACCGCAAGCAACACAGCGCTTGCCAGCAGGCTCATCCCGATCACGCCCCAGTACGCCCGTTCCTTGGCCGCCGCAGTGGCGGACGTCGCTTGGTACACAGCCAACAGCTCCTGCAGCTCCACCGTAAGATCCCCCTACCCGGTTTGGTCTAATCGACAAGCTAGGTGGTAGTGTTTCCCTGTACAAGGAAGGTGGTTGTCCGCCGAGGGGACATCCGTCCGGCAGGAGACTTGTCTGCGCGGATGCTCTGTGCTTAGAATGATTGAGGGTGGAGGCTTCACGCATGGAAGCTGCTTTTTCCGATGAGTTGCGAATTGGCCAGTCCTTGATGGGGCATGGTGAGGTGAGCCGAGGGGTGCAGGAAATCCTGGACGGGCTGGCCGAGGCGGCGGTCGTGCAAACCCCGTTTCGACGTGCGCTGGTGTCCCTGTATGAGCGTCCGATCGGACCTTCCGGGGCGACGCGGGTGCTGGCCTGCGGCTCTCGGGGACTTTCGGAAGGCGACCAGGCGATGATCCGCGCAGCGCTGCGCGAGGGCCGGGAGATCAGCGGAGAACGGTTTTCCCCGGAATACCTTGTCGGAAGTTCCTACTTCATCCCCCAGGGCAGCTTTGTTGAGGAGCTTGGTCCTCGAGTCGTCAGCCGCAGGATCTTTTTGCGCCCGGATGGGTGGCGTCGCCATGACGTTCTGCTTACTCCAATGCGCGCCGGCGAGCAATTCATCGGCGCAATATCAGTGGACGACCCACGAGACGGGGCATTTCCCGAGGGGACGAGGTTAGGCGTGTTGGAGCGGCTGGCAGGGTTGGGCGAAGCGGCGCTGCGCAGGGACAGCGCCCCTGGGGGAGCACCAAACGCTGATAGGGAGGCGCTGTTTGCTGCGCTGGCCGAGCACTGCATGGCTGGGCTCCTGGTGACCCGGGAGGAGCGGGTGGAGTACGCCAACCGGCGGGTGCTGGAGCTGTTCGGCTATAACAAGGGCGAACTGCAGGTCATGCGTCCGTGGTGGCAGCTCATCCACCCCGAGGACCGGCGGCAGCTCATGGAGGGAGACACAGCGCGGAAGGGAATTCGGGCACGTGCGGTGCGCAAGGACGGGTCCTCAGTGTGGGTGCTTGTGCGAAGCTACGTTATGGAGTTTGACGGCCAGCAGGCCCATCTGGTGGACCTATGGGACATCAGCGAGCAGGTGGAGACCGAGGGAGCCCTGAAGCAAAAAGCCCTGCGCGATCCTCTGACAGGCTTATTCAACCGGCATTACTTCGACGAAACCATCCGCGCCGAGCTGAAGCGTGCTCAGCGTTATGGGCGCTCGTTCACCCTGGTAGTGGCAGACCTGCAGGGATTCAAACGGGTGAACGATCGCCTGGGGCACACCAAAGGGGATGATGTGCTGCGGTCCATTGCCAGCATACTTAAGGACGCGTTGAGGGAGAGTGATTGGCTGGTGCGCTATGGTGGTGACGAGTTCCTGGTGGTCCTCCCGGAGACTGCGTCCCCGGTGGACGTCGTCCTGCAGAGGTTGCAGTCGGCAGTGGAAGCATGGAGCCGGGAGCACCTCCCCGATATCCGGATCTCGCTGGACGTGGGGTGGGCCACCTGGAGCCCGGGATGTGGCCGCTCCGTACGCGACTTGCTCAAAGCCGCTGACGCGCAGATGTATGAGGCGAAGCGAACCGATCACCGCCCCGAAGGCGAGGGGTAACCGGGGGGCGCCCGCCTCGTGGTGAGGGGGCGGGAAGTGGGCGGCGTGTAGCGTGGCGCTTGGGCTGTAAGGAAGGGGGCGTCGATGGTACGCCCGGCAGGAATTGAACCTGCGACCTCTGCCTCCGCAGGGCAGCGCTCTATCCGCTGAGCTACGGGCGCTGGCGGAGGGACGGGGATTCGAACCCCGAAGGCCGTTTGGCCGTACCGGTTTTCGAGACCGGCTCCTTACCGTTCGGACATCCCTCCACCCTCATTCTACGAATGGGCGAACCCCCCCTCAACGGTCGGGGAGGTCGAGGGTGGATCAAAAATCTATCACCCACAGCTCGTCTTCATCCACTAGGTGATACTCAGCCTGCTCGCCGAGCACTTTGATAAGGAGGAAATCGGGATCGGAGTGCCCGCTCCAGAACTCCGCCCAATCATCTTCCCAGAACTCCTCCTTGGTGTCCAGATCGGTTACTAGCTCCGCACGGCCGAAGACCTGGGCATACGCCCCTCCCTCCAGGTCGAGGAAGCAGGCGGTAACACGGTCGTCTTCAGCGAGTTCCTCCACCTTACGTGAGGAAGCGCTGGTGGCGTACCACAATACCCCAGACTCCTCGTAGGCGAGGAGCGTCATCGGGCGGGAGCGGGGGCTGCCTCCCTTCCCCCCTCGGGTGACGAAAAGCGAGAACTCCCCGGACTCCACAATATCCCAAAACCTCTCCTCTGCTGCGTTTTCCATGATCCCCTCCTGGCGCCGTCGGTGCGTGGGTCAGATTAACCGCCCGGGCAGCGTCGCTTCAACGCCTCTAGCTAGCCCGCGGGGACCTCCCAAATCGGTGCGGTCTTGGGTAGCCCGGCCCACAGGCACGCCTCCTCCACCAGCCAGGGTCGCACGCACATGATCAGAAACGCCCTCCCGTGCAGTACCTCTTGGACACCGCCGGCCGTGCCTCCGCCGGAAAGCTCCAATGGTCCGACCTCGTCCACAACCACCGCCTCCGCCTCTCGTCCCGCTCGGGCCACTGCTGCGTTGGCGAACTCCAGAGCGGTGGGCGAGAAGTAAAAGCGCCGGAAACGAATACCGGGAGGGCTCTCGGTACACAGCCTGCGCTCCTCTCCGGTGAGGAGGTCCCGGACCATGTAGCCCGTGGTGAGCCCGTACTCCAGCACCCGTGGAGAAACCACCCCTCCCACGGAAACGTCTTGCGCGCGCAGCCCTTCGGCAACGGCGTTGGCCGTCTGAGTCTTGCCGCTTCCTATGGGCCCGGTGATGACAAACCCGGGGCAGTGCCCCAAAAGCTGAAGGATCTTGTCCAGCGGGCCGGTCATAGGGACGAACACTCAGCGGAGGACCAGAATCTGCCCCCCTGAGGAGCCGGGCTTTCCAGGGCGACTCCGGTGACCAGCACGGCGGGCTGGCAAGGCTCCAAAAGCTCGGCCACGCGACGGAGAAGCTTGGGTTCCATGGCTCGCTGAGTTTACGCAGCTGCGCTGGCCAAGCCAAAGCCTGGGCCGCGCCCCGGCAAGACTGGCGGAGCGCGGCCCCCGTAGGGCAGCTGGAGTTTGTGCTGCCCGCTTTTCAGCTAGTTGGGCTCAGATGTAAGCGTCTCCTTGGGGTCGAAGGGCATGGCGCACGACTAGAAGGAGAGCGCTGACTCCGAGCTTTCGGTGAACAGCTGTACCTTGTCGAACAGCCAGTAGAATAATGACTCTTCTGGGCTGCTTTTGTGGGTCAACACCCCAATCCGGATGGCCATGATGGTGTAGGTGTCCTGATCAGGGAAAGCAGCGCTAATGTCTTCGTCCAGATTGTGCTCGTACCAGGTCCAAGTCTGCCATCCGGGATCTCCCGCGTTGACGTAGGCGATGTACTCGCTGGTCTGTGGGAGATCACCGTGGCGTGGATGTAGGTACCGCAGGCGATAGGTCTCCCCGTTCGAGTGCAGCTCCACTTCCACCAGCCCGCCATGGTCGGAAACATGGTCTACGCCGGCGCTATACTGATGCCGGATGCGGTAGGCAAGGAGCAGTTCTGCAGGACCTGTGAGCTTGCCAAACTGCTCCTCAGTCTGCTCGTACGCTAGCCCCGTCCACCCTTCCGACACGGTGGACCCATATCGGAGATAGGCCACGAAGTCCCCGTATTCCGGCTCGTGCCCCTCTCTTTGCTCAAGACCATCGCGGGAGGGATCGGTCTCCCCCTCCAGGAGGACCGGGCCTTCCCACTCATCCGGGGCCGCGCCCTCCTCGCCGGGTTGCTCGAACGACGGGTTGTTGAGAACCCGTATGCCGTCGACCTCCGCGCTGCTCATCGCGGGGGCCTCCTCCCCACCCAGCGCTACTGTGCTGCACACGAGCAGCGCTGGGAATAGCCAGATAAACCAAGTGCGCATAGGATCTCACCTCCGAGGGGGACAGTCCCCACTGTTGCCGCTTGTCGGTCCCCCACCCCCTTGGGCCGGGAGTGCCTAGTTACGTTCATGCCTTCTCTACCACCTCCCGTACGGCCACAATTGGCGCTGGTTTTCTCCACCATACAACTTAGAGAGAGGCATGTCAACGTGAAAAGCTGTACTATACAGTGTGGCGCTGTGTTAAGTGGTTGTATGCGCCTATGATATTCAGCGGGACAGGAGGGTTCTGCGCTTTGGGGAAAGGACAAGCGCGGTTAGGAACAGCCCCGTGGCCACGAGAACGATGGACGGACCGGTGGCGATGCCGGCGTAGTAGGAGAGGTATATCCCAAGGATGGCTGAAAGGAGACCACTGACGACACCCAGGGCCATCATGGTTGGGAGTCGGTGGGCCAGGAGGTAGCCGGTGGTCGGTGGGGTGACCAGTAGGGCCAAGGTTAGCGCCACGCCTACCGCCTGCAGCGAGAGGACCACCGTGGCCGCCACCAGGATCAGCAGGAGGTTGTGCAGAGCCCGTGCCGGCAGGCGCAGGGTGGCGGCGAGCACGGGGTCGAACGAGGTGATCAGCAACTCGCGATAGAGAAGCACCACGGTGAAGATCACCCCGGCCGCCAGGCCAGCCATGAGCCACAGGTCCTGCGGGCTCACGGCCAACACGTTGCCGAACAGGAAGTGGTTCAGATCCACGGCGTACCCGCGAACGGTAGAAATGAGAGCTATCCCCAACGCGAACATCGCCGCAAGCACGATGCCGATGGCGGTGTCCTCCTTCAGCCGGGCCCTACGAGCCATCGCTCCCATGGCCAGTGCCGCCCCCGCCGCCGTGGCCAGGGCCCACCACAGAACCGTCGAGCGGTCCCCCCGGCCCAATAGATAGCCGATAGCCACGCCGGGGAGAATGCTGTGCGCCAGTGCGTCTCCCAGGAAGGCCATGCCGCGTAGGACGACATAGGTCCCCACCACGGCGCAGGCTGCCGAGGCCAAGGAGGCCGCTACCAGGGCACGCACCATGAACGGGAGGGCGAAAGGCTCTGTAAGGTAAGTGATCATGGTTTCGGTTCCTCCGGGGGGCAGCAGCTATCGCCCACGAGTAGAGTTCCATCGTCGGTGCGAACAATCTGCAGTGCCCTACCATAGGCCTCTTTCAGCCGCTCCGCGGTGAGCACTTGATGCGGCGGGCCCATCCCCACCACGCGTCGGTTGAGGAGTAAGACCTGCGGGAAACGCCCCTGGGCCACCCCCAGCTCGTGCATGGCCACAACAACTGTAGTGCCCGAAAACTCCCCCACCAGGCGGAGCAGCTCCTCCTGCGTGCCTGCGTCGAGGCCGGCCAGCGGTTCGTCCAGCAAGAAAAGCTCAGCCTGTTGGGCCAGGGCACGGGCGATGAACATGCGCTGCTGTTCGCCGCCAGAGAGTTCGCCGATCTGTCGGTCGGCCAGGTGCTCCAGGCCGACCTGGGCCATACTCTCTTCCACTTGGGCCAGGACGCTAGAGTCGATTCGCCTCCAGGGAGGAAGTCTCCCCGTACGGCCCATGGTCACCACGTCACGCACGTTGACGGGGAATGTCCAGTCCACCGCGCTTCTCTGGGGAAGGTAGGCGATGCACAGGTGACCTCGTGGTCCATGCCCGTACACCCGTATCTCGCCCTCGGTGGGCGATATGACTCCTGCCACGGCCTTGAGGAGCGTGCTTTTGCCCGCGCCGTTGGGCCCCAACACCGCCAAGTGATCCCCGGGATCTAGCCTGATGGTAGCGTTTTGCAGGGCTACCGTGTCCTGGTAGTACACGGTCAGCCCCAAGGTCTCCAAAGCGGGTGATCCGGGAAGGTGGCGTATGTGCCGTCTGCCCCGGCGAGGGCGGCGATTCATTCCTCCTCCAGGGCATCCACGATGGCGCCCACGTTGTACCGCATGAGATCGACGTAAGTGGGGGCCGGCCCAGAAGAGGGGCTGAGCGACCCGGTGTACAACCGAACCACATTGGCTCCTGCGTCCCGAGCCACGGCCTCGAACAGCGCGGGATTCACGGTGGTGCTAATGAATACCGCTGGAACACCGAGCTCGCGCACGGTTTGTGCCAACTCCGTGAGCTCCCTGGGCGCGGGCTCGGCCAGGGTGGACAGCGCAGGGATCACGGCGCCCAGCTCTCGGAACCCGTAGCGACGGGCAAAGTAGCCGAATACGTGATGGTCGACCACTAGCAGGCGTCGGCCGGGGGGGATCCGGTACACTTGCCGCTCAATCCACCTGTCCAGCTGTTGCAGCTCCTCGCGGTAGGCAGCGGCCCGCGTGGCATACCCTTCGGCCTCGGCGGGGTCGAGCTCCGCCAGCTCCTCCTCGATCACATACGTCCACAAGGCGACGTTGGTGGGATCCATCCACACGTGGGGGTCGTGCGGCCCCTGATCGTCCTCCTCGTGGTGTCCGTGGTGGTTGTCTTCGTCCTCGCCCCACCGGTGGAGCGGCACGCTTGGGGCCAGCTCCACCACCCTGGCCTCTGTGGCTAACAGTAAGGGCTCCAAGCGCTCCTCGAGCCCAGCCCCGACGGCAAACACCACATCGGCCCTAGTGAGTAGCTTTGCATCCTGCGGTTTGGGCTCGAAGCTGTGCGGATCAGCGCCCACAGGGAACAGAACCACCGGCTCGACTCGGTCGCCCGCCACCTGGCCTACCACATCGCCCACGATCGTGGTGGTGGCCACCACTAGCGGCTCGGCCAGCGCGGGAAGCGCTGTCCACGGAGCCAAAAGTAGGCCTACGAGCAGCGCTTTCGAGATCCTCGTTCCCAGCAATACTCTCACAGCTGCACTCACGCCCCCTTCCGGCAGTCGGCGCACAGGCCGAACACCTCCAAGAGATGTCCCGCCACTTGGAAGCTGCGCTCGTCCGCCAGTTCGCGCCAGCTCTCGCACAAGCCGCAGCCGGAGAAATCGCTCACCTCGCCGCAGCCTTGGCACACCAGGTGATGGTGCCCGGAGGTTACCTGCACGTAACGCCGGCCGTGGGGTGACGAGATTCCCCGCAGCGCGCCCAGGGACTCCAAAAGCTGCAGCGTGCGGTACACGGATGCCTTGCTCAGCTCTGGGTGCATGCGGCGACCTAGGCGCAGCACACCCTCGGCCGTGATGTGGGCCGGTCCGTCGGCCAGAGCCTGGACCACGGCTCGCCGTGGTCGGGTGATTCTGTAACCCTCTTGTCGCAACAGGTTCAACAGCATTTCCATCTCCTGGTAGCGTACTGCGACTCGGTCGCAATAGTGTACCGGACGAGGCAGCGGTGGACAAGCGCCGGCTCTCCGGCCCTGCAGAGTAAATTCAGGTACACTCAGGGCAAAGGAGGCGCTAACCATGCGCGAGTCGCTGCTAGTCGATCTGTATGAGCTGACCATGGCTCACTCGTACCTCAAGAGGGACTTGAACGACAGGGCCACGTTCGCCTACTTCGTGCGCCCCCCGGTGGCCAACAGGAGGTTCCTCGTGTTTGCGGGATTGGACCCGGCGCTTTCTCATCTGGAGGGCATGGCCTTCTCCGGCGACGCTCTCCGGTATCTGGGGGGGTTGGACTTGTTCGATCGGGGGTTTCTCCAGTACCTGGAGGGCTTTCGCTTCACTGGCGACGTGTGGGCCGCGGGGGAAGGGGAGATCGTCTTCCCTGGTGAGCCTCTCTTGGTCGTGTCCGCGCCGCGGATAGAGGCGCAGCTCGTGGAGACATTTCTGCTCAACACGTTGAACTTCCAGACCTTGGTGGCGTCCAAGGCGGCACGTATCGTGCTTTCCGCGGGAAGGGAGTCCACGGTTGTGGACTTCAGTGCCCGCAGGGATCACGGGGCGGACGCAGCCGTGCAAGTGGCGCGGGCGGCGCATTTGGCCGGGTTCCAGGGGACGTCCAATGTGCTGGCCGGAGCGCTGATGGACATTCCGGTGGTAGGGACCATGGCCCACTCCTACGTCCTGAGCTTTCCGGACGAGCTTTCCTCGTTCCGCGCGTTCGCCGCCGACCACCCCCGGCCAGTGCTCCTCATCGACACCTACGATACGTTGGAGGGCGCAGCGAACGCGGCAAAAGTGGCAGCGGAACTGCGGGCAGCAGGGCGGGAGCTCTCCGGAGTGCGCCTTGATTCCGGAGATCTGACTGCCGAGTCCCAGGCGGTGCGCGAGCTGCTGGACGAGGAGGGGTTCCCCGAGGTGCACGTGTTTGTCTCCGGGGACCTCGATGAGTACAGGATCGAACAGTTCCGCGCCGCCGGTGGGGTGGCCCAAGGGTACGGCGTAGGGACCCGCTTGGGCGTCTCCTGGGACGTCCCCGCTCTGGGCGGGGTATACAAGCTCGTGGAGGACAGCGCGGGTCCGCGGATGAAGCACAGCCCGGGGAAGGTCACCCTCCCGGGCCGACCGCAGGTGTGGCGCGCCGAGGATGGCCTCAGGGACACGGTGGGGTTGGCGGACGAGGTTCTCCCCGGCCGGCCCCTTCTCCGGCCGGTGATGGAGGGTGGCGTCCGCCGTGGGGATCCTCCTCGGTTGGAAGATCTCCGCCAACGGGTCCGCTCGGCGGTGTTTACGCTACCCGAGGATATGCGGAGGCTGGCTTCGGCGGAGCAGCCGGGCTATCCGGTGGCAATATCCGATCGCCTGCAGCAGTTGGCGCAAAGACTGTAGCGTCGCATCTCGTATGCAACGTTGGATGCCAGCTTGTCTCTCGCGTTTGGGGTTGGCAGATTGTGGGGCCAGCGCAGAGGGCTAAAATGAGATGCTATGAAGGTACCCGAGATCGAGCGGAGAGAAGAGGTTCCGGTTGGCGCCGAGGAGACGGCTCTGCTTGTCGTCCATATGCAGCGCGATTTCGTCTCTGCCGACGGAAGCTTGTTCGTCCCCGACGCGCCGAAAACAGTCGCTCCCATTTCCGATCTCCTCGGCCAGGCCCGGGCGGCCGGAGCGTTGGTCGTTTTCACGCAGGACTGGCATCTGGAAGACGATCCGGAGTTCTCCCTCTGGGGCCCCCACGCCGTGGGCGGAAGCTCGGGGGCGGAGATCGTGGAGGAGTTGTCACCGCAAGCCGGGGAGCCGAGGATCCACACGCCGACATATGATACCTTTTTCGGGACCCCTATGGACCATATCTTGCGGCGTAAGGCTATGAAGCAGGTCGTACTGGTTGGCACGATGGCCAACGTCTGCGTCCTCCATGCCGCCGGATCTGCCGCTCTGCGGGGCTACGGCGTGGTGTGGGTGGAGGATGGGGTGAGTGCCCTGTCGGAGTTCGACATGGCCGTTGCGTTGCGCCAGGCGACGTTCCTCTATGGGGCGAGCGTGACCAAAGCCTCCGGCGTCCGGTTCCGCGGCAGCTGAAGGAGCGGGATATGTTGGGCAAGCGCATTACGTTGTTCCGCTTGCTTGGGTTCAAGGTACAGGTCGACGCCAGCTGGTTGATCATCGCCGTGCTGGTGACCTGGTCGCTCACAGTGGGAGTGTTCCCCGCCTACTTCGAAGGGTTGTCCGCCACCACGTACGTAATCATGGGGGTGGCCGGGGCGGTCGGCCTGTTCGCTTCCATTGTGTTCCATGAGCTCAGCCACTCGCTCATCGCCCGCCGTTTTGGCTTGGAGATGCGGGGGATCACGTTGTTTGTGTTCGGGGGGGTGGCGGAAATGGACGACGAACCGCCCAGCGCGGTGGCGGAGCTGGCTATGGCCCTGGCCGGGCCTGCGGCAAGTGTGGTCGCCGGCGGTGTGTTATATGGTCTGCACCTTATCGGAGATGGCGCGGGCTGGCCTGTGCAGGTGACCGGGGTCCTGTTCTACGTGGGGCTCATGAACCTCGTGTTGGCCGCGTTCAACTTGATCCCCGCCTTCCCCCTGGACGGCGGGCGGGTACTGCGGTCGCTGCTGTGGCAATGGAGAGGGAACCTGCGCTGGGCCACCCGGGTAGCTTCGATTGGAGGCTCGGCGTTTGGGGTGTTGCTGATCGCTCTGGGGCTGCTGAACGTCATTCGCGGGGAGTTTGTGCCTGGGTTATGGCTGGCGGTGATCGGGCTGTTCGTGCGCTCGGCTTCCCAGGCTTCCTACCGGCAGGTAGTCACCCGCGACGTCCTGCAGGGGGAGACCGTGCGGCGGTTCATGGTCAGCCAGCCGGTGACGGTGCCCCGCGCCATTTCCGTGCGGGAGCTCGTGGAGAACTACGTCTACCGCTACCACTACAAGTTCTTCCCCGTTCTGGACGAAGATCGGCTCGTGGGCTGCGTCACCACCCGGGCGATCAAGGAGCTGCCGGGCGAGGAGTGGGACAGGCATACAGTGGGAGAACTCGCACAAAGCTGCAGCCCGGAGAACACCGTGAGTCCGGATTCGGATGTCATGGATGCCCTGTCCTTGATGCGCCGCAGCGGAAACAGCCGACTCATGGTGGTGGAAAACGGCCAACTGCTGGGCATTGTCTCCCTGAAGGACCTCCTGGAGTTTCTGAACCTAAAGCTGGATTTAGAGGGGGGATAGGAAAGCCCTCGGAGGCGGGAGAATGAAGGCGGATATCGGCGTCATTGGCATGGCCGGGATGGGGCAGAACCTTGCTCTAAACATGGAGAGCAAAGGGTACAGGGTTGGCGTGTACAATCGCACGCGGGGGCGCACCGAGGAGCTTGTACAGGAGCGTGCCCAGGGGCGCCGGATCACCCCCGCCTACGATCTGGAGACGTTCGTTGCGTCCCTTTCCCCGCCGCGCAAGGTGCTGAGCATGGTGAAGGCGGGCTCGGCCACGGATGTAGTGCTGGGAAAGCTTTTCCCCCTTCTCGAGGGAGGGGATATGGTGATGGACGGGGGGAACGCACACTTCCCCGACACCGACCGCCGGCTGGCCGACGCAGAGGAGCGGGGCTTGCGGTACCTGGGCGTGGGAATCTCCGGGGGGGAAGCGGGGGCGCTGGACGGG
>JAWOCQ010000041.1:0-20926 GCA_046483725.1 Candidatus Bipolaricaulota bacterium | reverse complement strand
AGGCAGTTCTGGAGTACGCGCAGCTCCAGGTACGGTATTGGGACGAACAGGCGCGAGGGGTCCCCATGTCCGTCCACGAACGGTACCGGAAAAAGCTGGACAACTTGCGCCCTGACGTGCGGCGAACGCACCTGCCCAAGCCTTTGGGCGAGGTGCTCACGGAGATGGGTGTGGTAACGGCGGAGCAAGTGACGCGGGCACTGGAGATTCAGCAACAGGAGAACAGAGGCAGGCTGCTCGGCGAAATCCTCGTCGAGCACGGCGCGGTGAACCCTCGGACGATCGTAGGTTTAGTGAGAACACAGCTCGGGCATGCGCCTGAAGCGAAACAATCCCATGCATCCCAAGGATGCGCGGATGTCGGGTCCGCGGCCAGCGCGACGCTCGGAACACGAAGTGGCGGCTGATCAACCATGCGCACATGGCCCGGCGGCCGCATGTGAGACGCACATAAGGAGGACAGAAGCATGAAAAACAGCAACCTTGTGATGAGTATCTGCGGTGCAACCCTAATAGCACTCTCCCTAATGCTTACAGGGACGTTGGCGATTGCCCAGTCGACACAAGACGCTGCCGACTGGCTGGAAGGCCAACAAGAACCGGCTGGGTGGTTCCCATGGTATCCAGGCGGAGGGCCGACCACGAACACCCAAGGACCTTCCAACACGGGCCTGCTGGCTGCCTATCTTTACACAGGCCTGCAAGGTTACATGGATGCGGCGCTCCTCGGCGGGGACTACATGCTCAACACGATGCTTACCCCGGATACCGGCGTGAGCAACTGGACAGACGGCTCGCCCAGGTGGGCAACGCACGATCCCCTGTTCCTCGAGGCGATCAGCCTGGTCACAGGCGACGGCGCGCACGAGGACTTCGCGCGTACGCACTTCTGGCAGCCATTGGCCGACGGGACCTACGGTGACGCCAACTGGGACGCGGCCGGGTTCGGTGCGGATGTGGTTACAGCACGTGCCGGACAAGGAATCGTCGAACTGTCGCCGTGGGATCTCTCGGCCACCGCGATCGCCGCGCATATCGCCGGCGAGTACGCCATCCGCGATGCACTACTAGGTGCCATCCAGACTGGGCTAGAGGAGACCACCGCGCCCGGCGGCTGGGATGTATTCGGTCTAGCTGGTGCGGTGTGGGCCGCGGGGGTGACCGGCGTGGAACTCAGCCCAACGGCAGGCGAGTACGACGGGATGAACACCTCCGAGCTTGCCGAAACGCTCGCAGGGATGACGAGCACCGACAACCCCGGGGCCTGGCTGTGGAGCTCAACTGCTGACCCCGACGATCCCACAAACGGTGACCTACAAGCCTCCGCGTTTGCGATCATGGCGCTCTACGCGTTGGACCCCGAGCTCTACGAGGAGCAGATCGCCCACGGGGTTGCCTTCATCCGCAGCTTGCAGCTTGGCGATGGTGCCTTTGACATATACATCGGTGCCGATAACCCCAACGTGGAGTCGCACGCCGAAGCGCTGACGGCGATCGCCGCGGTGGCGCCGTACGTTGTGTACGTCGACCAGGCCAACCTCGGCCTAGGCTGGACTGATGATCCCGCAGGCGCGGGCATCGTGATGGGCTATGACGCCTTCGCCTCCATCGCAGACGGGATAGACGGCATAAGGCTCGGCGGTACGTTGTCGGTTGCCCCGGGCAGTTACGATGCGAGCGATCCCGTCTCGAAACCCGTGACCATAGGCGCTTCGGGAGCGGCCAGTGAGACGACGCTCGAGGGCAACATGACGCTGGCTTCCACGGACATCGTGCTGGGCAGGCTGGGCCAGGGGTTCTCCATCCGCGGCGACATCACTGTCTCGTCGGGAGTCGATGCCTCGGGGATCAGCATCAACTGGAACGACCTCTACGGTCACGTCACCAACGAAGGCGACGGTACGCTTGACGCCAGGTACAACTGGTGGGACGACAGGCATCCCCGCAACGCCACCACAGGCGACATCGACTACACCCCGTTCCTCACTCGCCCCGTGGACGAGGTCATCTCGTTCATCGAGAGTGTGGGCCTGCCCGTGGACCAGGCGCTGGAAGGGCTGCGGATCCTGGATACACGTGGGTTCAGGGCTCGCCTGGCGTGGGAACTATCACAGGCGTTCGGCTTCTCGCAGAGCGAAGCAATGCAAATCATCTCCGACTACGGCCCCGGGCGCGTACGCCACGCGATGTCTCGGTCGCTCACCTATGAGAAGTTCGTCGAGCGCCTGTTTGGCTACACGCCTGGCCCGGCCGGCGCCGCTGGTTCGTTCCTGGACCGTGCGGTAGCCGGAGGCGCGGGTACGTTCGGCGACGAAGTGGTCGATGCCATCTACGAGATCAGCCAACCAATCATCGTCTCCTTTAACCTCGAGGATTACACCGAAGCGGAAGTCACCGACGCCATCGTCACAGCAGGCCTGGTCAAGATAGAAGACGGCGCCGACACCTTTATCTCCCTCCACCTTGTGCCCTACGACGATGAGATGGGCTTGTACTACCGGGAGATCCCAACTGACGACCTGCCACCAGGCCACTACCGCCTAATAATCAGCATAAACGATGGCTCACACTTCCAGGAGCTCATCGAACTCGTCAGCGACTAGTCCTTACCGGCGCAGCAGCTATCCACAGGGGGGCAGGCCTCTCACGGGGCCTGCCCCCTTGTGTAACCCACCGCCCATCCAGCGTGTATATTGGTTGTAGGTGCGAGAGGAGGCGATGCTATGCGTATGGTTTTCATGATGATGCTCGGGGCGATGCTGTGGACGGCAAGCTCTGCCGAGGGCACGCCGAGCTACCTGTGGGGGGAGCTCGAGCTTCCCCCCGGGGCCTTGGATGGCCTGGCCGCCCGGATACAGACCGAGAGCGTCCCGCTAGCCGCGTGGGAAGAGGGAACACTCGAGTTCACCGGTGTGGAGGACCAACAGGAACTGGAAAGCTCGAATGCCTATGCTTACCTGGACGGCGATGTGATCCTTGTTTCCGTGCAGAAAGATTCGCGACGCGGCGTCCTACGCGGGAGGTACCCAAACGGGGAGATCGTAGGCCTGCTGAACGGGGCCAGCCCCTCGTTGCCGGAGGGCTTCCTCGAGCTTGCGTATTCATTAGGGCTTTTGCCGGAGCTGTGCCTGGATCTCGAGTTGCGAGAGGTGCCGCTGAAGCTCCCACGGCCGCCGGAAGATATACATCTCGACTCGGTCTTGTGGGCGCTGGTGAACCACCCGGACTGGCTCGGGTTCGCCCGTGATCACGGCCTCGAGCGGGAAGGCCTGAGGGTCCGCGTGGTGGCCGAAGTGACCGGCCGGCTCGACGAGAAGTTCGAGCCATACATCGAAAGCTCCACCGAGACACTGGCTGAGCTACTAATTCCGATCCCCTACCTGCCCGCGCTGGGCAGCGACCCAGAAGCGCGCTTGGTGCGACCGCCGCATACGCCCTACCCGGCGGAGGAGTGATAATCATGCGAAGAGTATTTGTGTGTCTAGTAGCTGCGCTTGTCTTTGGCGCAGGAGTGGCCTCGGCCCAGGTACAGCTGGGCGTCGTAGACGCGGATGCCTCCCGGTGGCGTGAAGTCACCGACCGGGCCCGTGAGGCAGGGATCGAGGTTGAAGTAAACGCGTTCACCGAAGGTGCCCTCCAGGGGCAGCTGCAAGTATTGGCAGCGATCGGCGCCTCCAGGCTGGACGTGGCGCAGGTGAGCGAAGGCTGGCTTCCGCGCGTGGCAGGGAACTTGGCCGACCTGTCCCGTTATGAGGGGGAGCTCCGCCGGGCGGGCACCCAGCCGGTCTCCTACGGCGGCCGCATAGTAGGCGTACGCCTCCCGTGGCGCGATAACGCTCTGGCCGCTGTACTTGCCCGTTCCCGACAGATGGAACAAGCCGTGTCACTGCTTGGGCTTCTGGCGGGGAACGGCGTGCCTGTAAGTAAGCCGGACTCCTCTGACGAGGCACCAGGGCTGGCTCTGAGCGTGGGCCCCCTGAGCCTAGGCAAGCCAGAGCGGGCTGCCTCCCACGTAGATGGGGCGCTGCAGCTCCTACTGGATGCAGTGCGACAGGCAGGGCCCCGGAGTGCGGTCTCCCCGCTGGGGATGCTTCCCAGCTTCGCCCGCGATGCAGTGGCCCAAGTGGCAGAGATGGTGGGCATCCCGCTGTCTGTGGAGCGCTCCGAGGTAACTGTAGTGCTGGAGACCCGGGGCAGGGTGTCGGCCCAGGCGGCCGGAGCACGTGAGTCGACCTCGTCACACACCGGACTAACCCTAGCTGTAGTGCCATTGGGGCAGCTGGAGAGCTTCCTCGAGCAGATGGCTGGGAGGGCGTACGTGCGGCTTCCCTACGAGCCGTACGCCGCAGGAGTGACCTCGGAGGGAGTCGAACTGATTGGCGGGTCGGCGTTTCACGATCTGGGAGAGCGGGGAGCCGGGACCAAGATCGGGATCATCGATCTCGGATTCCGCGGGCTGTCCACGTCGCAGTCACGGGGAGACCTTCCCTACGGGGTCACCACCCGCGACTTCACCGGAAGAGGTATCGAGTCGGACTTCTCCCACGGCACCGCCGTGGCGGAGATCGTCCACGATGTAGCACCCGAGGCTCAGCTTTATCTCATCAAGATCGGGAACGAGGTGGACCTAGATAACGCCGTCTCCTACGCCGTCTCCGAGGGAATACACGTCATCAATCATTCACTGGGCTGGTACAACACCAACTTCTACGACGGCACCGGATCCATCGCTCAGATCGCCGAGCGCGCCGTAGACGAAGATATCCTGTGGGTCCAGGCCGCCGGGAATGACGCCCAAACCCACTACGGGGCGATGTTCAACGACCGAAACGGCGACGGCTGGCACGACACCGACATCACCCTCAGCGCAAGCCCCGGCGACCAGATCACGCTGTATCTCACCTGGGATAGCTGGCCAGAGACCGGCGACGACTATGACCTCTATTTGTATGGTCCCGGCGGAAGCCTCGTGGCCTCGTCCACAAAGACCCAAGGTGGAACAGAGCAGCCCACTGAGCGTATTACCTTCACCGCCCCACAGAGCGGGACCTACCGCGTGCGGGTTCAGCGGGAGAGCGGTTCCGTGAGACCATTCAAACTGTTTTCCATCTACCAGGACCTTTCGCCCAATGTAAGCCGCTCCTCGATCCCCGCGCCGGGGAACCTGGGAGATGCGCTGACCGTGGGGGCGGTGGACTGGAGCCGCTACACGAGCGGCCCGGCGCAGGACTATTCCTCCCGCGGGCCCACCACCGACGGCCGGACCAAGCCGGACCTAGTGGGCCCGGACAACGTAACCACCGGCGTCAATATCTACGACCCCTTCGAAGGGACATCGGCCGCTGCGCCGCACGTTTCCGGAGTGGCAGCGCTCCTCCGAGGGGAGGACCCGAGCGCCACCGGCGGCGCCCTACGGTCGGAGATCCTGGGAATGACTGTGTCTATGGGTGACCCCGACAGCTTCGGCTCCGGTCGCCTGGAGGCGTACCCGGCTGACGAGCCCGATGAGCTGACGGCCGATGTATGGACGGACCACGGCTGTGGCGACTCAGCCGTCTACGAGCTGGGCGAGCGCATGGAGGTCAAGTTCCGCGTGGATGGCATCGACCAGGCCTACGTAAGCCTGGTAAACGTGCTTCCCACCGGCGAGACCCGGACTGTCCGCGAGGAGACGGTATCCGGTGGGCGGGAGGTCACCATCAGTGGCCAGGCCGGCGAGCCCACCGGCACGCGTGTGCTTGAACTTGAAGTATGGGAAAGCTCGTGGGAGGCCTCTTGGGGCGAGCCTCCGGCAACCACCGCCGAGTGCGAGTTCACCGTCCGCGACACCGCCCCGCCGCCCTTGAGGGCGGACCCAGGCGGACCCTATAGCGGTACGGTCGGCGAGACCATCCGCTTCGACGGCCGCAACTCCGAGGGCGACATCGTGGAGTACCGCTGGGACATGGGCGATGGCAGAACGCGCTACGGCTCCACCGTACAGCACTCCTATGGCCGCGAGGGCACCTACACCGTGCGCCTCACCGTACGTGGTACCGACGGTCGCACCGACAGCGCGACAACCCATGTCACCGTGCGCGAGGAGAGGCTCCCCAACCTGACCGTGGAGAGGCTTGACTACCGGCCCTCGGAGCCCGAGGTCGGGGATACGATCACCTTCGAGATCACCATGGCCAATATCGGAAACGCCGATGCCGGGAGCTTCTACGTACGCCTGCAAGGGGCGGAGGACTCCCGTCTAGGCTCGATAGACAGCCTCAGCGCAGGCTCCCGGCGCACGGGCACCATGAGCCTACCGCTCACGCGCTCGCCGGAGACGTTCACCGCCATCGTGGACCCGTTCGGCGACATCGAAGAGTCCGACACCACCAACAACGAGCGGTCCATCACCGTAAGAGCGGCCGAGGTCAACCAGCCGCCCGTGGCCCAGTTTAACTTCTCCCCGAGCGAACCCGACGTAAACGAATGGATCACCTTCGACGCCTCCAATTCGTACGACCCCGACGCCCGCATCGTCGAGTACGCATGGGACTTCGACGACGGCGCCACCGGAACCGGCCGCATCACGCAGAAACGCTACAGCTCCGAAGGGACCTACACCGTGCGCCTGACAGTGACCGACAACGACGGAGCCACGGACACGACCAGCCGCACGGTCAGGGTAGAGCGCGATATCCAGCCGCCGAGCGCCCGGTTTTCCTTCAGCCCCACGAACCCCGATCCAGGGGAGACCGTATCTTTCGATGCATCGGACTCGACCGCGCCCGACGGATCGATCGTCGAGTACGAATGGGACTTCGGCGACGGCTCCAGCGGATGGGGCCGCACCGTCAGCCATAGCTACGCTGCAGAGGGCACATACACCGTGCGCCTCACAGTGACCGACGATCACGGCGGCACAGACAGCACAACGAAGTCCATCCAGGTAGGCGACGTAGTGGAACCCCTGCCGGGGATGCCGGATATCGACGAGCCGGGCATCTACGTGTGGGGCGACCCGCAGAACCGCTGGCACGTGACCGTCGTGGGCAGTCCAAGCTGGGGTTCTCCCCGTCCGTTCTATGTGCTGCTTCAGTCCGTAGGGAGCTTTCGGAACGTGTCCGTTACGCCTGCCGGAGCGCCCAGCCCTGCCGTTCAGTTAAACGACAAGCGACTCACCTGGGAGGGCACTGTGCAGTCCGGTTGGGTCGACGTCAGCTTCACGCTGGACAGGGGGCGGGTGATGCAGCTCACGCTTCACCTCGACCTCGACGGAGACGGGGATCCAGAGCCCCGTACCTCGGAAGAGGCTGCGAACATGGTCTTCTTGCGGGACAAGAAGGTATCCCCGCGAAGCAATCCAGTGGTCTTCGTCGCCCCCGACGGTGCACGTACTCTTCTCCCCCAAGCCAACTTCAAGCTGGCGACCGGTTCAACCGCCGTGCACGTCATCGTGGGAACGATCGAGGAGCTCGAACGCAGAGCCCGATGATGCCCGCCGGTCCTCGGGGGGAGCCGGGGTCCCCCCCCGAGGACCGCTGTGCGCGCCAGGCGGACAGCGGAGTGTGCCATGAGGGACAGCCGCGACTCAGCATCCCCGTGGATGTCCCTGTCCGCCCTGGCCATCGCCCACTATGATCTCCGTGAGGTGGTCCGATGAATCCATTGAGCCTACTGCTCTTGATCGGCGTTGTTGGGCTGGCTGTGGCCGGAGCGATGGTCGCGTTGTCTACCTGCAGCGAGGTAACCGAGCACGTTTTGGTGGCCACAGTCGTGGACATGGAAAGCGAGACACAAGAGAAGGAGCGCACTGTGACGGTGCCCGGCTGCCCCGCCTGTCCGGGTTCCGAACCCCAGACCATCACCCAGACCTATACTGAAGTGACCTACTATGTGCACGTGGTTGCCGAAGACGAGGGCCAATCCGAAGCGTTCAACATCCCCGTGACCAAGCGCGAGTATGACGCCCTATCCGTCGGAGACACTGTGCAACTCTGGCTCACCCGCAGTACCCGCAACGAAATGATCTGTAGCGGACCGAGAGTCATCCTCGAGGGCGCATCCGCCGCCTAGCCTCAGCTTCCCTCCACCTTAAAGAAAGGGCCCCGGGCGTTTGGCCCGGGGCCCCGATCTTCGCTAGCCAACGTCGGAGACGGTGCCTCCAACGCTAGCTCAGGCTAGGAACGGTTCAGAAGGTGAACGTCCAGCCCAGGTCCAGCGTAGTCGTACCGTTGATCGCGTCGGTGGAGAACGTCGTCGTAATGATCAGGTTCTCCATGACCGGCACGCTGAAGTTCGCGGCCAGGCGGGAGATGGCAAACAGCGAAACGCCAGCCGTGTCGTGGAAGTACACCGAGATGTCCGCGTTCCAGTTGCCGCCGCAGCAGCCCGGCCCGCAGAAGCCCAGCTTGAAGTACTCGAACTCCTGGACCGTAACATCGCTTTCCCCATCCGTGATCTCCGTGAAGCCCATGGCATCCGGGGCCTCCGACGGGCTCAGGAAGGTCACGAACTCGGCGTAGTTGCAGTCGTCGAGCTCACAGTAGATCTTGAACCCGTGCAACACCAAGCCCTCGATGTAAAGATCATCCTCGACTCCGTCCTGGTTCCAAATCCAGTCGCCGTAGATCTCCACGCAGGTGGTGGCGAACGGTCCGAACTCAGGGGTGATCGAGACAGTCTTGTAGTCCACGCCGTAGGTGATCGAGACATCGAAGGTCACGAAGTCCATCAGGGTAAACAGGTCGTTGAAGGTGAACTTGGCGTAGTCGAAGCCGCTCTTCAGGAAGGAGAGTTCGAAGTCATAGGTGATGCCACAGCACAGACCCACATCGCTCAGCGTCACCACGAGGTCCTTGAACACGATCCCGTCGCAGCAGTCCTCGAAGGTGACATCGAGGCCAAACGGGTCGATAACAAGACCAAGCCCGTACGTCATGTAGAACTGCTGGCCCTGGGACGGAGTCTGCACATCACAGAGCACCGGAGTCGTGGTCATATAGTAGGTATCCCAGTGGCTAACATTCGCGGTGATGCCTGCGCCCAGCAGGTCCATGCTGGCCGTCAGGGACATGCTCTTGTAGGCGGGCACCGTGGGGTCGAAGGCCATCGAGCCCGTAAGCGCGATCAGCCCCAGGTCACCCTCAAGGCCGAACGTCTGGGTCGTGAACCCGCTGCCGTTGAACCCCGAGGTGCTGGTGATATCCAATCCATTCACCGTGTAAACTAACGTGAGCGTGGTGCTCGTCAGAGTCGGTGCAGTTCCTCCGATCAGGTTGATCTCGCCTTCCCAAGAACCGGAGATGGAAAGTCCAAACGATGCAACGCCAAACAACATTACCGCTGTACAAATCGCGAGAGCCCGCTTCATACGCTAACCTCCTTTAAGGTCATTGCTTTTTTTCACCATCGCTTCTTCTTACGGTACCGCAAGAAATCGCTACGGTATCCGGCAGCTTGGTATCCGTCACATCACCTCCTTGGCGCTGCTTCTACCGGCGTTTCCGCCACAGTTTAATTGATGCATTCTAGCACCCGGCGCGTGTCCTGTCAACAGGGAACCATGGTTTGTAACATGCATTACCCTGGTCATTGTGTCGGCCGTAGGTCCCCGTAACTGTTAGAATCAGAAAAAGATGGTTGCCGCCAGTGCCGCCACCCCCAGAACAACAGCGGTGACCCCGAGCACGAAGTTTGTCTGCACGCGGCGGGCCATGTCCTCCTGCGGCGCAGCGGCTTCTTCAAGGCCCGAGACATCCCGCTGCAGGGTGCTGACAGTGTTCTTCAGCGACTGAATCTCGGACTCCAGGGCACTTGTCTGATCGGACACGCTGCCTACCTCGCCCTCCACCGTGGACAGCCGGCCGCCCAGATCTTCAAGCTCGCCGGGGGCGGCCGCCATGGCCTGCATCGCCCGGTGCAGCCATTGCGCCGCATCGTAGCGCAGCAGGGGCTCGCTCCCTTGGAACTCACCGTCCGCCCCGATCTCGATGATCCCCTTGTCCACAAGCTCCCGGATGGCGTTGTACGCCGGGTGGGAGGAGTCCACATCCACAAACAAGCCAGCGTCTTTGCCCCCAGCGGACATCGTCCCAAGCATCACTGCGAGCAGCGCGGCCAGCGCACCGACCATTAGATACCTTCTTCCCCTCATCCGCGATCCCCCCTTGAAATTAGCGGTTTGCGCTAGCCTAGGGAGTCCGTCCGGTTATGTCAAGGACGTGAGCACCAAACGAGGGGACATGTGGGTCGCGAGTCGGGAGTCATGAGTCGTGAGTCGTGAGTCGTGAGCCAAACCGTTCGGGGACTGTCCCCATTAGGCTCCCTCGACCACGGCTACGACGTCGGGGTAGTCGATCCCCAAATCGCGCAGGGTGTCCACGGTGGGGATGCCGCGGCGGTTCCAGCCCCGGCGCTTGTACACCGCGTCCACGAGCTTCTCCCACGTGGCCAGGCGGTGCTTTTTCAGCGCGGCGATCTTGTCCTCGGTGCTCATCTCGGCAGGGTCCACGCCCGCCTCGCGGAGCACCTCATCGTAGTACTGGGGGCGGGCCTCCCACTCGTCAGCGAACACCGGCCCCAGGCCTCGTAGGGGGATGGTGTGGTGCTCGCGGGTGCCTTTGCCCATCCGGAGCTGGAATACGCGCTGGAAGTTGTACACCCGCTCGCTTTGGCGGATGAGCTCATCGCTGGTGAGCTTTTTTCCCGTGACGGCTTCGAACAGCCGGAGGTAGTTTTGCACGTGCTCGGGGATCTTGGCCGCCTCATTCGGGGGGTATTTATCCTTGTTGTCCGCCGGCTGGATGTCGTTCCACGGGAGCTTGCAGCCTCCCACCAGGGAAAACCACAGGCGGAAGTTGGGGAAGTAGTGGAGCGCCTCGGCCTTGTCCTCGAACGTTGGTAGCTGGCGGGCGACCATGTCGATGAAGATGAGCCACGCCTCATCGTGCTGGGGGCCCTTCAAGGTAAGGAAGTAACCGCCCCACTGGGCGATGGATTCTTTGGACACGTACTCGGAGACCTCGACCCCCTGGGACTCCATCCCGAACGCCTCGAGCTCCTCCCGCGGGGCGCCGTAGTCGCGGGCGAAGATCTCCTTCATCCGGTGGACGCCTTGGCCGACGAGCTTGGCGAACTCGTCCCCTTCGGCCAGCCGGTGGATGAAGGTCATGAGCTCGTCCTTCGCCCCAAAGCGAAGCTCCAGGCCGCCGGTTTGTTCCTTGGTGAGGTAGCCTTTTTCCAAGCACTCGCAGACAAAGGCCAGGCCAGTGCCCAAGGAGATCGTGTCGATCCCGTAGTGGTCGGCGTAATAGTTTGCCTCCACGATCCATTCGGGGTCGAACACGCCGATGTTCGAGCCCAAGCCGGCGACGGTCTCGTACTCGGGGCCGTCCACGGTCACTACGCGGCCCTTGTGCGGGCCGGTCTTTAGCTCGTAGCCGTCCACGACGTGGGAGCAGGCCAGGGAGCAGCCGTACCAGCAACCGTCGGGGAGCCCTTGGGTGAACATCTTCTCGAACACTGTAGAGGCGATCTTCTCCCCTTCGGGGTGCTGGCCGAACTTGTAGTTGTGCACGGGCAGAAGGTGAGCCTCGTTCATGAGCTCGGTGAGGTGGTTTGTGCCCACACGGCGCATCCTGTTTTGCTGGTCGTCGAGCTGCTGGATTTCCTTGTGGATCTTGGCGCCTACTTTGCGCAGGGCCTCCGGGTCGGCGGGGTCGTTTGTGTCTCCCCGCACGCCGGTTCTTTTCACCACTAGCGCCGCCAGGCGCTTGTCGCGGAACACGGTGCCCCCGCCGCCGCGGCCGGCCTGCTTCAGGCGCACTACTTTCCGCCGGGGGTCGTAAAAGCTCATGTTAAGGCACCCCCAATGGCTGTTCTCGGCCCCGACCCCGGTGGCCACGACGGAGACGTGCCGCTCTTGCCTCTCGTCTTGGGCGAAATGCTCGGTGAGCTTCTCGGTGATCTCGGTGACCCCGAGCTCGCCGAACGGAGACTCCAACACCTGCACGACACCGCGGTCGCCGTCGATGTAGACGACCACGTCGCGGTCGGCCTTGCCCTGAAGCTCGAGGGCGTCCCAGCCGGCGAACTTGAGCAGGGGACCGAAATATCCACCGGAGTTGGAGTCGTAGGTTTGCTCGCTTAGCGGGGAGAGAAACACCGTGTAGCACTTGCCGAAGCCCGGGTACTGGGTCACCCCGCACAGCGGGCCCCCGGCGATGACCAGCTCGTTCTCCGGGTCGTCCCACTTCGTGTCCGAGCGGACCGCGTCCCACAGGAGCTTCAGGCCAAACCCCCGGCCGCCGACGAACTTCTCCTTCATGTCCTCGCTGACGGGCTTGGCCGTGCAGGCGCTCGTGCTCAGGTCCACGTGCAAGGTTTGCCCGGCGTAGCCGCGCTTGACGGCCGCTGACTCGTACTTCCACTCGGCTAGGAGCTTCATGTCTTCCATTTTGGGTTGTTCCCTCCCTTTTTTGTCCCTGGTGCTTCGCCCGCAGGCGCTTTTACTTCAGCGCTTCCTCGGCGGCGAACTCTCGGCTGGGGGAGAGCTCGGCCAGGACATTCTCGTCCTCCTGGCTGAGAGTCCCCAGCACCGTCCGCGCCAGGAGTTCCCCCAGGCCCGGCCCCAGCATAACCCCTTGGCCGCACATCCCAATGGCCACAAGATACCCCCGCGGCTCCTCCGCCCAGCCCACCAGGGGCGAGCCGTCCGGGGTCATAGGATATAGCCCGCGCCAGGTGCGGCGCACCCGCAGGCGCCCAAGGCGGGGCATCAGGCCCACCATGCGTCGGGACACCTTGGGCAAGAAGCGGCTCGTCTCCCGCCGGTCCTCCCCCCAGATAGGAGGGTCGGGGGTAAGACAAAACGTCAGCTGCCCGGTGGCCAGCTGATGGAAGTAGAAGTTGGCCGAGCCGGGGACGGGGCGGATATCGACTACCATCGGATCGAGGAAGTGGGCCACCGCCTCGGTCACCCCCGCCTCGTGGGTGTCCGGCCACACCGGGTGTTCGTGGCCGACCATGAGCCCCACCTGCCGCGCCCACGGGCCGGCCGCGTTGAGGACGAGCGGGGCGGCATAGCGACCCTTGTCCGTATGCACACCTTGCACACGGGCGCCTTGAACTACGATCCCTGTAACCCGCTCGCCGAAACGAAACTCGGCCCCGTAGCGCTTGGCCTGGTCGCAGTAGGCATGGCCGGCAAGAAGCGGAGAGCAGTGGCCATCGCGCGGGGAGTACGTCCCCCCAAGAAGGCCCCGCGGCTCCAGGTCGGGCACGATCTGCAGAAGCTCCTCGGCCTCGTACCATTCGATATCCAGGCCGTGGGAGTGCTGCACCTTGAGGAGCTCCTTCAGCGTGCGCTCTTCCTCCTCCCGGTAGGCGACGAACACGTAGCCCCCCTCACGCCACTCAATATCTTGGCCGTGAGATTCTTGCCAGGAGGACATGATCTCCAGGGTGCGCAGGCCCAGGCGGATCTTGGCCGGATCGGAGTGCGTGGCCCGCACGCCGCCGATGGCCGCTTTGTTCGAGCCCTGCCCCTGGCTGGGGAGGGCCTCGATGACCAGCACCTTGAGCCCCGCCCGGGCCATGGCCAGCGCCGCCGGGGCGCCCACGCTGCCCGCGCCAATAATAATCACATCGTGAGGCCTAGAGCGTGAGGGGTGAGGGGTGAGGGGTGAGGCGTGGAAATCCATCACAACCCACCTCCCGTTCGAGGCGCAGCGTCCCCCAGACGTTCTTGGAGGTAGCGGGTTGTGGGTCGTGGGGTGTGGGACAGGCTGGCTTGTGGGGTGTGGCGTATGGTTTGTGGGCCACGCTCGCTTGTGGCCTGTGGCTTGTAGCCTGTGGGCTTGGAAGTGGGCGGCATCAGCGAGGACCTCCGATGGAACTTGGCAGGCCGGCGTCGCAGGCTAGCTGAGACGCTACACGCCGGCCACAAGCGGAAGCGCTCAACGAACACGAAGAACCATGTGAACCCTGTAAACCATGCGAACAATGTGAACCGGATCCAGCAGGGATTCTCCCGACAAGCCCGCACCGTATCATGACAGCTTTCGCTCGCCTATTCACGGTCCGCCTCCTGGGTGTGGGCGCCGGCGAACAGGGCCAGGGGGACTTCGACGAACAACGGGCGCTGGACGAACGGGGTTACCTCATCCTCGGCAAAACCTTCCTCGCGGAACAGGCGCTTGATGAGCGTGCTGCAGGTTTTCCCCCCGCAGGCTCCCATCCCGGCGCGGGTGACGGCCTTCAGCTCGTTCATATCACGGTATCCGCGGCGGATGAGCTGGCGGATCTCCCCGGCGGTGACCCGCTCGCAGCGGCAGACAATCTGCTCGTCAGTTAGGGGCTCCAGGGCCTCAGGAAGTGGAGCGCAGGCCCACGGGCCCTGCACGCGCACACCGGCAAGAGCCTTCGCCCGGTCTTTGGGCACCCGGAGTTTGAGGAGCACCGTGCGGTCGTTTTGAGGGATGGACCTGACGTCGGTGACCTCAACTTCCCCCAGTTCATCCCCTTCCATGTCCACTCCGGTCAGCCGGTCACCGGGGGAGATATCGCCGGCGGAGAGCTCGTAGGCCAGTGTGACGGTAGGGAACTCTCCGTCCTGCCGGTAATCCACCAGCGTGATCGCCAGGCCCGGGCAAATCACCACGCACTGCTCGCAGCCCAGGCAGCGCTTGTCGGAGCTGTCCCCGACGAACTCCGGGACCCGGCGGATGTCGTCCCCTTCGATGTGGATCAACCCTTGGGGACACACGGTCGTGCACGGATTGCAGGGGATCTCCTCCGTGCAGTGGATCACCGGGACAACGCCGTCTTCCGCATCCGGCGGGCGCCATTCGACACGCTCTCCGGGAGGGGACTTCAGGACCTCCACCATGTGCGCCCACTCGGCGGGGATCTCCTCCTGCTCTGCCTCCAGGGCACGGGAGACCTCCCGGCCGGCGATCTTCCCTGAGAACATGGCCGCCGAGGCCTCGGCGATCTCCTGGGCGTCTCCGGCGGCGAAGGCAGGGAGGCCATAAGCCCGGGCCGCCTGGTAGAACTCGTCCACTGGATCCAGCCCCACGGCGATGAGCACCGTGTCGCAGGCGAATGATTTTTCAGTTCCCGGGAGAGGCTGGAATTCTTCGTCGATCTGAGCGATGGTCACCGACTCCACCTGGTTCTCGCCTTGCGCCGAGAGCACCGTGTGCGATGTGTAGATGGGAACCCCCAGGCGGGCCAGCTTATCCCGGTGCACCTTGTATCCCCCGCACTCGGGCAGGGCCTCGCACAGGCCGACGACCTCGATTCCCGCTTGCAAGGCGTGGTAGCCGGCGATGAGCCCCACGTTCCCTCCGCCCACGATAAACAGCCGCTCGGCCGCCTTGACCAGGTCGCGGTTCACCAGCGTCTGGAACGCTCCGGCACCATACACGCCGGGCAGCGTGCTGCCGGGGAAGGCGAGCGAGCGCTCCCGCGCCCCGGCGGCCACGAGGAGCGCCTGGGGGACGACTTGCACGTAGCGGCGGTTTTCTTTCAGCAGACCCACGATCCGGTCGCTGTACACGGCCAGCACAGTGGAGTTCAGCCATACTTCTACGTTTGAAAGCTCGGCGAGCTCATCCTCCAGCCGCCGGGCGATGTCCGTCCCCCGCGTTCCAGCGTACACAGCCTCCGTGGACCCGAAGAACCGGTGCGTCTGCAGGACGAGCTTTCCACCCAGGCGGTGCTTGTCGTCCACCAGAAGCGTTTCCACTCCCCGCCGGCCAAGCTCGATGGCGGCGGACATCCCCGCCGGGCCGCCGCCGATGACAAGCACCGGCACGTCAACGGTTTCGATATCTCCAGTCTCCGGCGGTCCCTGGGCACGGGGGAGCTCCGGCAGGCCCTCCACAGGCTCCACGGCCATCCCCTCATGCACGAGTTCCATACAGCCTTTCACCGGGACGCCATCGGCGATGACCATGCATTGGGCACACTGGCCGTTGGCGCAGAACAGGCCCTGGGGCGCGCCGTCCTTTGGATGGTGGCCGAAAACACTTATCCCAGCGGCGTACAGCGCCGCCGTGATCGTCTCTCCCTCATGGGCGATGAGCTCCCGCCCGCGGTAGGTGAACCGGAGGTGCCTCCCCCGCTCCACCGGCAGGATCGGATGGTCGCTGAGGCGCATTCCCTGTGACCCCCTCCTTTGTAGATCATAGCCTCAACCCCGCTTTTCCGAAACCGAAACCCCTTCCAATGGCCGACAGCATCATCCTCGCCACAGCGCGAGCCCACTCCGCAAGGCTGTGGACGCAAGACGCGGATTTCGAAGGCCTGGAGAACGTCACCCTCGTGCCCAAAGGAAGCTGACACATCGCAGGGGCCACCCCCATCATCCTTCCATAATCTCCTGCAGAACAACCAGGACGACGGGGACCTCGCACCGGTCGACCTTCCTCTACTCGTAAGGGTTACGAGGGGGACAGTCCCCGGGGGGACCCCAACGGGGACTGTCCCCTTCGCTTGTGGTACCATCCCCCAAGGCTACAAGGGGGGTGTCATGATCCAGGGAAAAGCATGGAAATACGGGGATAGTGTCAACACGGACGTGATCTTCCCCGGCCGGTACACCTACGCCCGCATGGAGCCCGAGGAGATGGCCAAGCACGCGCTGGAGGACCTGGACTCGGACTTCGCTTCGAAGGTGAAGCCGGGCGACGTGATCGTCGGCGGGCGGAATTTTGGCTGCGGGTCCTCGCGGGAGCAGGCGGTGACCTGCCTGAAGGCCGCTGGCGTGGGGGCCGTAGTGGCCAAGTCCTTCGCCCGCATCTACTTCCGCAACGCGATCAACTCAGGATTGCTCGCGCTGGAGATCCCGGAGGCGGTGGATGCTATCGAGCATGGCGATCCGGTGTCCATCGATTTGGAGACGGGTGTACTCACGCATAAAGAGGTGCAATATGGTTTTCCTCCTCTCCCTGCGGCGGTAAGGGAGATTTTGGACGACGGCGGACTAGTTCCCCACTTGAAGAAAAGGCTGACCAAGGAGGCGTGAATGGCCAAACATCGTATTGCGTATCTCCCCGGCGACGGGGTCGGTCACGACGTGCTGGATGCGGCGCGTTTGGTGCTGGATGCCGTAGGCTTCGACGCCGAGTACGTCCCGGGCGATGTGGGCTGGGAGTTTTGGTGCAACGAAGGCAACCCCCTGCCTGAGCGCACGGTGGAGGTGCTGAAGAGCACCGATGCCTGTTTGTTCGGGGCGATCACGTCCAAGCCCAAAGACGAGGCCGCACAAGAACTCGCCCCGGAGCTCAAGAACAAAGGTTATGAATACAGCAGCCCCATCGTCGGCCTAAGGCAGCTGTTCGACCTCTACGCCAACGTGCGGCCGTGCAAGGCGTTCCCCGGAAACCCGCTTAACTTGCGCGACGACATCGACCTGGTGGTCTTCCGGGAGAACACCGAAGGGTTGTACGCTGGCGTGGAGTTCCACCCTGTGCCCGAGCAGGTGAGCCAGGCGCTGGCCGCCCACTCGCCAAAGATGAAGCGCTTCGCCGAAAAGCCCGCCGACGAAGTAGCCATCTCCTGTCGGATTTTCACCTGGGAGGGCTGCCGGCGGATCGTCCGGGCGGCCTTTGAGTACGCTCAAGAGCACGGGTACCCATCGGTGACCGTGGTGGAAAAGCCCAACGTGATCCGGGAGACAAGCGGCATGATGCTGCGGGCCGCCCGGGAGGTGGCCCAGGAGTTCCCCGGCGTCGAGCTTAGGGACACAAACATCGACGCCATGTGCATGTGGCTGGTCAAAAACCCCCAGGATTACGGCGTACTGGCCTCGTCCAATATGTTCGGGGACATCGTCTCCGACCTTTCCGCGCAGATCGTCGGGGGCCTCGGCTTCGCCGCGGCGGGAAACATTAGCAAGGAATACGGCGTGTTCGAGCCGACGCACGGCTCGGCCCCCAAGTACGCCGGACAGAAGCGGGTCAACCCCCTGGCCGCCATCCTTGCCGGCAAGATGATGCTGGACTGGCTGGGGGAAAAGGAGATGGGCGAGCGCATCGAGCAAGCCGTGGCCGAAGTCATCCGCCAGGGCAAGGTGCGCACCCACGACATGGGCGGCACAGACTCCACGGACGAGATGGCCCAGGCAGTGGCCAAAGCCGCCACCGGAGGGTGAAGCAGCATGGCCCAAGTCAAGGAACGAATCCTCAGGCTGATCGACCAGCTCCCCGAAGAGTGGCTGCCGGAGTTGGCCGAGCACCTGGAAGACTCGTTGGCGTTGGCCCAGGCCAAGCGGGAAGATGACGGCAGCCGTGTCCCGTGGCGGAAAGTGCGCCGTACGGGGTCGGAGGATAACACTGGCTGAGTATGGCGTATACCGTTTTGCTCGTGACCGGGGCCCTCAAGGACTACCGGCAGCTTCCGTCAGACGTCGAGCCGCGAGTTGCCGCTGTGCTGGACCGGCTGGAAGACAGTCCTCGCCCGAGAGGCACAGTGAAGATAGGCACAAACGCTTGGCGGTTGCGTATCGGTGAGTACCGGTTGCTGTACGAGGTCGATGACGCTGAAAAGAAGGTCACAGTGTTTCGGATCCGACATCGAAAAGAAGCCTACAGAGGCTGGAAGGGGTGATGATGGGCAAGACGGTGATCGAGAAGATCCTGGCCGCCCACAGCGACGAGCACGTAGAGGCGGGCAAGGAAGTATGGATTGGGATTGATGTGCGATCGGCCCGCGATTTCGCCGGGGCCAGCGTGGTGAAAAACTACCGCAGTGCGTTTCCCGACCAGCGGGTGGACGACCCCTCCCGGACCTTCTTCACCTTCGACTGCAACGCACCGGCCAACACCATCCGCTACGCGGAGATCCAGCAGACGTGCCGGGTGTTCGCCCAGGAGCAAGGGATCCGTGTCTACGACGTGGACAGCGGGATCGGCTCGCACGTGCTCATGGAGGAGGGCCTGGCGGTCCCCGGGGCCACCGTGGTGGGCACCGACTCCCACCTGAACATCATGGGTGCCGTGGGATCCTTCGGACAGGGCATGGGCGACGTGGACATCGCCTACGTCTTCCGCACGGGGCGCACGTGGTTTGCGGTGCCGGGCACGCTGCGCATCGAGGTCCAGGGCACCCCGGGCCCACATGCAACGGCCAAGGACCTGACCCTGGCGCTCGTAGGTACGTTGGGCTCGCGGGGCGCGCTGGGGATGGCTATGGAGCTCCTGGGCCCGGCAATCGACGGACTAGACCTGGCCGGGAGGATCACCCTGGCCTCCATGGCCACCGAGATGGGAGCCATCGCCGCGTTCCTTCCACCCTCCGAGGAGGTGCTAGCCTTCAGCCGCGAGGCGGCTGGGCGCGACGAGCTTGCGTACCCAACGGCGGATCCTGACGCCACCTATGCCCACACCGTAACGGTCGACGTCTCCGACCTCCGCCCGAAAGTAGCCGCACCACCTCGACCGGACAACGTACACGACGTGGCCGAGCTGGAAGGAGAACCCCTGAACACGGTGTTCGTCGGTTCGTGCACCAACGGCCGCTACGAGGACGTGCTGGCGGCAGCCAAGATCCTCCAGGGCAAGAAGATCGCTCCCGGCGTCACCCTGCGTGTCTCGCCGGCCACGCGGAGCGTGTGGGGGAGGCTCCTCCGCGAGGGGTGGCTGGAGGTTCTGCACGACGCCGGGGCCATCGTCTCCCACCCGGCGTGCGCCGGCTGCGCCGAGGGGCAGATCGGGATGACGGGCGAAGGCGAGGTGCAGCTGTCCACGGGCAACCGGAACTTCCCCGGCAAGCAAGGCAAAGGCCCGACGTACCTTTGCTCGCCGGTCACCGCCGCCGCCTCGGCCCTGCGCGGCAAGATCACGTCCCCCGAGCGGCTGTAGCCAGAGGGCATACCCCCACACTGGCCGAGGTCAAGGACAAGCTGAACCTTCCGAATCCAAAGGGAGGAGGTGATCGAGGCTGAATCTTGTGAGATGGTAGCGGGAACTCGAAGCGTGTACCGCAGACTCATAGGGTTACAATGGGGGTGCCAGGGAGGGATTATGAGTACGGCAAAAGAAGCGGTGTTGCGGATGCTGGCGGACATCCCAGATGATGCTTCCTTTGAGGACATTCAGTACTCCATCTACGTCCGGCAGAAGATTGAGCGAGGGATGAGAGATATCGAGGAAGGTGGGATCCTAACACACCAAGAAGTCGAGCAGCGCATGGCCCGATGGATCGAGAGGTGAGGTGGACGGCTACGGCATGGAGCGACGTTGAGTCGATCGCATCGTACATCGCAAAGGATTCGCCTAGCTATGCAGCCACATTTGTGCGTCACGTTCGAGATGCCGCGCGCTCACTCGGCTCAATGGCCGAGCGAGGACGTGTTGTACCGGAGATAGGCGAGCCAGCTGTTCGCGAGCTACTCCTGGGGCGCTACAGACTGATCTACCAGGTCACAGAGAACGAGGCGTATGTGCTTGCCGTGATCCACGGAGCACGGGATCTTTTTGCCTTGTGGCAACGCGAAGAGCGCGGCAGCTCAGGGAAACTGGCCCAGTAGTCCATGCACAGACAGCAATGGGTAAACACAAACCGGGCAGCAAGGAGGGCGTTATGCGGGAGGTAGCACTGTGCGGAAGGCCTGTACTGATCACCGACGTCGGCGGACAGCTGATAGACGATATCGACACCGACCAGATCTACCACAACGCACACCTGGCGGTCACCGACCCACAGGAGATGGCCCAATACGCCTTCGGAAACCTGGAAGGGTGGCACGACTTCCCCCAGAGGGCAAAGCCCGGGGATATCCTGTTTGTGGGTGAGAACTTCGGCGCCGGTTCCTCCCGACAGCATGCGGTGGACTGCTTCATTGCTTTGGGGATCTCCGCCATCGTCGGCCGGAGCTTCGGGGCAATCTACCGGCGGAACGCCATCAACTCCGGGCTCCCACTATTGACACTCCCCGATGGCC
>JAWOCQ010000073.1:0-6442 GCA_046483725.1 Candidatus Bipolaricaulota bacterium | reverse complement strand
CCATCGCGGGGACGCCGGAGAAGGGCGTGGCCACGATCGGCGACTCCACGTTCTTCCACTCGGGGCTGCCGCCGCTTGCGAACATGGTGCACAACCGCGGCCGAGGGGTGGTCATCCTGATGGACAACGCGACCACCGCCATGACCGGCCATCAAGATCACCCCGGCACCGACTGGGCGTTGCACGGTCATGAATCGAAGCGGGTGGAGCTCGAGCCCTTGGTTCGAGCGCTGGGCGTGGAGAAGGTACGCACGGTGGACGCCTTCGACATGAACCAGGTCAAAGAGGGGCTCGAGGACTGCCTGGCCTACGAGGGGCCCTCGGTGCTCATCACCCGCGGCCCGTGCATCCATGTGTCCAAGGATGTGAAGGCGGCCTACTGGGTCGACAGCGAGCAGTGCATCGCCTGCGGGGAGTGCTTCAAGCTGGGCTGCCCCGCGATCGTCAAATCCGAAGAAGCCCATCCCAAGACGGGCAGGCCCAAGTCGAGCATCGACCCGACCTTGTGCGTGGGGTGTGACATGTGCCGACAGGTGTGCCCGGTAGGGGCTATCCACGCTCCCGACAGTGGGGACGACCGATGAAGGGCGAGCTCGACTTCCTGGTGGCCGGGGTGGGGGGGCAAGGCACCGTGCTGGCCAGCGACATCCTGGCCGAGGTGGGCGCAGCTGCAGGCTATGAGGTGAAGAAGTCGGACGTGTTGGGCCTCGCTGTGCGAGGCGGCAGCGTGCTCAGCCATGTTCGCTGGGGCAACGAGGTGGCCTCCCCCGTGGGGCGTCTTGGAGGCATGGACTTCTTGGTGGCCTTTGAGCCGCTCGAGGCCCTGCGTGGTGCGGCGTTCTTGACACCGGGGGGAGTGGCGCTGATCAACGACCAGCCGGTGCCGCCGGTTTCCGTGAGCAGCGGCACGGCCACCTATCCCAGCTGGGAGGAGATCCGTCGGGTGCTCAGCGGCGCTGCCAGGGAGGTGCATGTGGTCCGGGCGTCCGAGGCGGCGCGTCGCCTGGGTGTGGTGAGGGCCGGCAACGTGGTCCTGCTGGGCGCGTTTTCGACCCTGCTGGAGGTGCCCCAGGACGCATGGGAGAGCGTGGTGCGCGCTCGGGTCCCGGCCAAGTATGCCGAGGCCAACCTGAACGCTTTTCGGGTCGGTCGAGGACTGATGGACAGGGGGAGCCCATGAGGATTCTGATCGTCAACCCCAACAGCTCGGAGGAGATGACGGCCTCCATTCGCGGGGAGACCGAGCACGTTGCCCGCCAAGGCACGGAGGTCACCGTCGTCCGGGTAGAAGAGGCGCCACCTTCGATTTCCTCGGTGGCCGACGAGGCGCTGGCCGCCCCTGGGGTGATGCGGCACGCGCGCTGGGCCGCCGAGGAAGGGTACGATGCGGTTATCGTGGCTTGCTTCTCCGATCCCGGTCTGGGCGCGGCCCGCGACGCCGCGGGGATTCCCGTCTTCGGGATTCAAGAGACGAGTCTGTATGTAGCTGCAATGCTGGGAAGGAAGTTCACCGTACTCACCCCTTTGGCCCGGCGCGTGCCCAAGAAGCTTGAGGACGTACGTAAACTGGGACTCTCGCACCTTCTGGCCTCGGTGCGACCGCTGGAGCTTTCGGTGGAGGAGACGGACGGGGATCCGCAGCGCACAAAACAGAAGGTGGTGGAAGTGGCCCGGCGGGCGGTGGAGGAGGACGAGGCTGAACTCATCGTCCTCGGCTGCGCGGGGATGGTGGGCTATGCGGAAGAAACCCAGCGCCGGCTTGGTGTACCGGTGATGGATCCCACAACGGTGACCCTCAGCGTCTGCGAAGGGTTGGGGGAGAGGCAGCTGAACGCGCTCTCCACCAGCAGAGTTTCGATGCCTGGATTCACGAGAGGCGAAGGAGGTGATCGAAGGGGGCAGTGATCGTGTCAGGAACCGTAGAAGAGCGTTTTGGGAACAACCCGTTGTACCAAGGAGGGATGTATGAAGCGTCTGATGCTGTTGGTGGGTATGCTGGTGTGCGTGGCTTTGGTGGCCCCCGTGTTCGGAGAAGTCCCGAGTACCGATCGACCTCTGCGGGCTGCCGTGGACATGGGCTATGTGCCCTTTGCGTTCGTCGACGAGGACGGCAACGAGATCGGGTTCGCCATCGACTTGGCCGGAGCATTGGCCGATCGCATGGGGTATCCGGGCGTGGAGATCGTCTCGGTGCAGTGGGCGGGAATTTTCGCCGCCCTGGACGCTGGCCGCGTGGACTTCATCGCTGCTCCGACGAACATCCGCCGGGAGCGCGCGGAGAACATGCTGTTCAGCGAACCCTACATGGACACTGCTCAGTTGATCGCGGTGAACGCGCGTCTGGAAGAGCAGGTGGAGACCGTAGATGACCTCGAAGGCTTGATCATCGGTGTCAACACAGGGTCGGTAAGTGACGACTGGTTGGTGGCCAACGAGGACGCATACGGCTACGAGATCGACCGCTATGACAACCTGTTGGATGCGCTTCTGGCCGCCGACACTGGGCGGGTGGACGCGGTGATCGGCGACTACGAAGCGGTCGCCTATGCGGCGCTTGATCGGCCGAACGTTGTGCCTGCGGTCACCATCCGGGGCGAGGAGCAGTACGGCGTCCCCTGCAGGAAGGGCGACAACGAGTTCAGGGATCTCTTGGAGAAGGCCCTGGAGGGACTGAAGTTGGACGGAACCCTGCTCGAACTCCACGAGAAGTGGTTCGGCGTGGAGCCTGAGGCTGGGTCCGCCGCGATGTTGGTCTACGCGGGCTTCGGCGTACCTGGGCTGCCCGGGTACGATCTCGAGTTCCACGAGCCAACGTTCTGACCGCTTAGGAACGTGGGGAGGTTGCCCCGGCCGAGCGCCGGGGTGACCTCTCCTGGTGCGCCGAGGGAGCGCCAATGGATGGGCGAGGACGAGGGCGATGAGGATAGAGGCGCTGATAGCGAACTTCTTCGATGGGGGCCACATGCTTGGCCTGCTGCCCGACCTGCTCGAGGGCTTTCTGGTCACGGTGGAGATCGCCGGGCTAAGCCTGGCCGGGGGCCTGGTGTTGGGCTTGGTCCTCGCTGTGGTACGAGCTGCGCTTGCTTCGCGGGGCGTGCCCTGGTGGCTCCGCTGGCTGGAGACGCCGATCGTGGTCTACGTCGACGTGATGCGTTCTCTTCCTCCCCTGGTCAGCTTGGTGGTGGTCTACTTCTCGTTGCCCTATTTGGGCGTGTTCGTGCCGCGATTCTGGGCTGCGGTGATGGTGTTCGTGTTGGTCCTGGGCGCGTTCGCCGAGGAAGCCTTCCGTGCGGGAATCGAGGCCATCGATCGGGGTCAGATGGAAGCGGCGCGTTCACAGGGCCTGAGTTTCCTTCAGGCGATGACCTACGTGGTTGTGCCGCAAGCCGTCAAGGTGGCCATCCCGCCGCTCACGGGCCGGATGGTGGCCATCACCAAGGACGTCAGTTTGGCCTCGGTCATCGGCGTCTCGGATCTTCTCCGTGTGGCCAAGCTGGACATCGCGCGCTCGGGCAACTATTCCTCACTGATCGCCGCCGCCATCCTGTTCACCCTGCTGTTCCTTCCTTTAATGCGGCTTTCGATGCTGCTGGAGCGGAGGATGCGGTGAGGTTAGGCCGAGCGGGGCAGGGAGGAGGTTGAGCCGATGGAGGGTTTCCTACAGAACTTCTTCAACCTGGACATCCTTTATCGGTCCCGCAAGATCCTCCTGATGGGTCTGGTGAACACCGTGAACCTGGCCATCGTCTCCATCTGCCTGGCCACCGCGTTGGGGATGCTCCTGGCCATGATCCGGGGGATGAAGATCAAACTGGTCAATGCGCTCATCATCATCTACGTCGACTTCTTCCGTGCCCTACCCACGATCGTGTTGTTCATGGTGGTGTACTACATGCTCCCCTACCTGGGCTTTTCCCCTCCCCTGTTTTGGGCGGCGGTGGTGGCGTTAACCCTGAACGGAGCCGCCTACTACGAGGAGATCTTCCGTTCAGGCATAGATGCCGTGGATCCGGGACAAGCCGAGGCCGGTCGGTCCCTGGGCCTCACCTATTGGGAAACCATGCGCCATGTGATCCTCCCGCAGCTTGTGCGGATCGTGCTCCCCCCTGCCACCAGCAACAGCATGGAGTTGGCGAAGACCACCGTGTTGGCTTCGGTGATCTCCATGCCCGAGCTTCTGTACCGCGCGCAGCAGGCCGCGGGGGGGATCTTTGCCAACCCCACCCCCTTGGTGGGGGCAGCGCTGCTGTTTCTTGTGATCATGTGGCCGTTTGTGCGGCTGACCAACTACCTGGAGCGCCGCCTCAGGGACTGAGATGGGGTGTCGACGTGGAGGCGGAGCGCGATGAGGCATGGGTGTGAGCAGCAGGTGCGTTGTGGCAGGAGAGGGTCTGTGGAAACGAGAGAGAGGAGGAGGTAATGCCCGCTGAGGCCAGCGTAGACATCCAGGACCTTCACAAGAGCTTCGGGAAGCTGGAGGTCCTCGAGGGGGTCAACCTGCGGGTGGAGCCGCAGGAAGTGGTCTGCCTGGTCGGGCCCTCGGGCGCGGGAAAGAGCACGCTGCTTCGGTGTATCAACTTGCTGGAAGTGCCCACGAAGGGCAAGATCTTCGTCGATGGGGAAGAGATCACGCACCCGAAGGGCAATGTGAACAGGATTCGCAGCGAGATCGGTATGGTGTTTCAGCACTTCAACGTCTTCCCCCACATGACCGCGCTGCGGAACTGCACCCTTGCCCTGCGCAAAGTCCGCGGGAAGAGCAAGCAAGAGGCGGAAAGGATCGCCAAGGAAGTTCTGGACAAGGTAGGACTGAGCGACAAGGTCTGCGTGAAGCCCCGGAAGCTCTCGGGCGGTCAGCAACAACGGGTGGCCATCGCCCGGGCCTTGTCCATGAACCCGAAGCTCATGCTCTTCGACGAGCCGACGTCCGCGCTCGATCCGGAGCTCATCGGGGAAGTCCTTGCCGTGATGCTTGATTTGGCTGATCAAGGGATGACCATGATCGTGGTGACCCACGAGATGGGCTTTGCACGTCGTGCGGCCACCCGGCTGTGCATGCTGGATAGGGGGAGCATCCTGGAGGAGGGCGCCCCTGATGACCTGTTCAGCAACCCCAAGCACGAGCGCACAAGGGACTTCCTGGGGAAGATCCTGTGAGGCGGATGGCTCGAACGGTGAGAAAGCGACGGACGCGGGAGGGGAGGAGATGAGCAAGGGCGCTCGGGAGACGGTGATCCGCGGGGGGCTGGTGGTCACGGGCGACGGCGTTGCCCGAGAGGATGTGCGCCTACGCGACGGGAGGGTTGTGGAGCGCGGACCGGAGCTCCCCGCATCCGCGGGCCAGTCAGTTGACGCAGCGGGGTGTTTGGTCCTTCCGGGCATCCTGGACGTCCACACCCATCCTGTGTACCTGGACGATTTGGGCGACGTTTCGGTGAGCGGCGCCTACGGCGGGGTAACCACGGTGATCCACTTCGCCTATGCCAAGCCGGGGCAGGGGCTAGTTCAGGTGATCGAGGACTTCATCGCGCAAGGCAGAGAGCGGTCCGTGCTCGACTTTGCGCTGCACGGCGGGCTGTTCGATCCTGCCAACCAGTCCGCGGAGATTCCCCGGGCAGTGGAGCTTGGGGTCACCTCATTCAAGATGTTCATGACCTACGCCAAGCTTGGGTGGATGAGCGATGACTACCAACTCATGCGAACGCTGGACATCATCGCCTCGGTGGGGGCCCTGGGGATGGTGCACGCCGAGAACGGCTTGGCCACCGACTACTTGGAGGACAAGTACCAGGCTTTGGGGCGGGATCCGGCGGAGGTCTTCTTGGAGACGCGCCCGGGCGTCCTCGAGGCCGAAGCCGTGAACCGGGCGGCCGCCATGGCCAAAGTCGCGGGGTGCCCCCTGTACATCCCGCACGTGTCCGGCCGAGAACCGGTCCGGGCCTTGTGGCGGTTGCGCGCCGAGGGGAAGCGTGTGTGCGGGGAGACCTGCCCCCAGTACCTCACGCTGACCGGCGAGGAGATCGTCCGGCAGGGACCGTTGGCCAAGATCGGTCCCCCCTTGCGGGGGAGGGCTGACCAGCAGGCGTTGTGGGGTGCGCTGGCCTCGGGCGGCCTCGATGTGGTGGCCAGTGACCATGCGCCCAAGGGCAAGAAACGGGATGATGCGTTTTTCGAAGCCCCTTACGGTTCCCCTCAGGTGGAGACCATGCCCGCCCTGATCTACGACGGAGGGGTGGCCGGAGGCTGGATCACGCTACCCCGGATGGTGCAGCTTATGTGCGAGAACCCGGCCAAAATCTTCGGGCTCTATCCGCAGAAAGGAACGCTCGAGGTCGGAAGCGACGCCGACCTGGTGGTGTGGGATCCTGCCGCCCAGCGGACGATCACCTACGCCGCCCAGCACTCGAACGCGCCGTACACCCTGTACGAGGGGCGAAGCGTA